>VFJL01000054.1 GCA_009886095.1 Nitrosomonadales bacterium
GACCTAGAAAAGTACTAGGATTTAGATCGGCGCATGAGGTATTCTTCGGGGTGGAAATAAGCTACACCAAACAACCATTGGTTGTTGCACTTCGAACTTGAATCCACGTTATTACACGCGGGTCATCCTTGACGTTTTCCAGTTCTGGCGGGAAGGTGATCGATCGTTTTTCATCACGTTCCGCTGTCAGTCGCGCTTCGGCAGCGCTGGCCGTGAAGTATTGCACACGCGCTATCTCGGCCAGTGATCTTGTCTGCGTATCGTTCATCGACACCAGAGTCTGGCCGGCTTTTACGACATCGCCTTCCTTAACAAGGATATCCTGGATGATGCCGCCAGTCGGGTGCTGAATTTCCTTTCTGCTGGTCGCGACGGCAACTGTTCCGCTGATTGGCACCCCTTTATCCAGCGGCGCAAACGTTGCCCACAACAAGAAGCCCCCCACGCCTACGATGACGATCCACCATCCCAAACGTGTGTGCGATCGCGCGTCGGTATTGACTTCCATGGACGGTTCTTCCTGGAAGGCGATATCCGTAGGTGCCGCTTTGTTGTCGAGCAGCTTCTTCATGGTCGTTTGCGTTCCATTACGTCCGTATTCATATCAACATCAACCTACACTCACGCCTTTGCGGGGAGCTGTGCTTGCCCGGCTTGCTTGGTTGGTTGAGTCTGCTGCGACTGTTGCTGATTCATTTTGGCTAACTCGGCCAGTACCTGGCTACTTGGGCCAAACAACTGCGCCATGCCATCGCGTAGTAGTAATAGTTTATTTGTGGTGCTGAGGGCGCTGGTGCGATGGGTAATCAGCACTATCGTTTTGCCACGACCACGCAAATCATTGATTGCCGCAACCAGGGCCTGCTCGCCCACATCATCCAGATTCGAATTCGGTTCGTCCAGTACGATCAGCGAAGGGTCATCGTACATCGCTCGCGCTAGCCCAAGGCGCTGCTTCTGTCCGCCGGACAACCCACCACCGCCATCGCCGAGGGGCGTATCGTACCCGTGCGGGAAGTGCAGGATCATGTCATGCACCCCGGCACGCTTCGCCGCCAGGATCACTTTCTCCGCATCGATCTCCCCAAAACGGGCGATATTCTCGCTCACTGTTCCGGCGAACAATTCAATATCCTGGGGCAAGTAGCCGATGTTGGGGCCAAGCTCTTCCTTGTTCCAGTGATAAACATCTGCACCGTCCAAGCGCACTTTGCCTACCGCACTCGGCCAGACACCAACCAGTAGTCGCGCCAGAGTAGATTTGCCTGAACCACTCGGGCCGATGATCCCCAATACATCGCCTGGTGCAATCGCAAAACTCAGATTCTTGATAACGGCCACCGGGGAACCAGGTGGCGCTGCGGTTACTGCCTCTACTGAAACCCGCCCCACCGGTTTTGGCAACGGCATTCCCGCTTCACTCGCAGGATTAGCTTCCAGTAGCTTGACCAGGCGCTGATATGCGCTGCGCGTACTGCTCCAGTTCTTCCATATTCCGATCAACTGGTCAACCGGGGCGGTCGCTCTGCCCATCAAAATGGAACCGACAATCATCATCCCCGGTGTAATTTTACCATCCAGTACCAGCAGTGCCCCCAAACCTAGAATCAGCGATTGCATGGACATCCGTACAAATTTGGTCAGTGCGCTGACAATCCCGGCTTTTTCGCTGGCCTCTGCCTGTAACCGCAGGAATTGGCCGTGTAGCTTGAACCAGCGCGACATCAAATTGGGTAGCATCCCCATTGCCGAAATGACTTCAGCATTGCGCAAGTTATTGGTTGCCAGGTTACCTGAAGCAACCGCCATGTTGCTGGCTTCTGCCAGGGGTTTCTTTGTTATTACCTCATTGACATAAGCCAACACAATCAGTATTACCGTTCCACCCAGAGCAAACATACCAAGCAAGGGGCTGAACAGGTAGATGACCGCCAGATATATTGGAAACCACGGCGCATCGAAGAAAGCGAATAAGCCGTTGCCGGTCAAAAACTGGCGAATATTTGTTAAGTCATGTAATGCCTGCCCGGCATTGCCGCCATCCTGCTTCAGATTCTGCTCAAAGGCCGCCGTATAAACCCGTTTGTTCAATTTCATATCAAGCCGCGCACCCAGCCTGATCAGCACAAAGCTGCGGATAAATTCCAGTGCATTCATGAGCAGGTAGGCACCCAACACCATCACCGTCAGCATCAACAATGTCGTCTCGTTACGGCTCGATAGAACGCGGTCGAACACCTGCAACATATACAGGGCAGGTACCAGCATTATCACGTTAATAATGGCACTAAAAATACCGACGGTTCTGAATGCGCCCTTAAACTCAATCAGGGCAAGCGCTATTTCATTTTGCGGGATTTGGAATTTGGCCATTATCTGGAGCAATCAGTACACGAGGATCATGTAATTCGTAATAAGCGACACTGCGATAAAACAAGTTTTGTGAATGGCATGAACAAATGGCCATTGCTTTCAAGCTGCCTCTAAATGATAGAGGATTTTGTCATAATACTTGGTTGTTCACAAAAAATGTTCCCTTATTCCAATTCCAGATAGAGACGCTGTTAACTGCTCTCACCAATCGTTCGTCCTGAGCCAGTCGAAGGGTGTGTGTGGTTCGGCCAATCTTTCCGTCCTGAGCAAAACAAAAAGGCCACAAAAGGACATGTCCTTTTGTGGCCCATAATACGGCTCTGTTTAATTTCAATTCCATTTCATCAGTGACACTGCGTTGATGTCCTCACTCGCGCCTGGCCGTACTATTCGTACTGTCTGCAGCGTTCGTTCGTCATCGTCTCATTTCACTTTCGAACTGGAATTGAAATAAGGCCATCTTTAGAAATCCAGATTCTCGTTGCTTACAAAAACCGTTTCTCTACCTATCGCCCTATGTTACGTCTACTTTCCTGTTTCCACCCTAGTCGATGGTATCCTTAAGAAATCTTGCGGCGGCGATGTGCCATAAACCCCATCAAGCCAAGACCAGCCAGCATCATGGCGTAGGTTTGAGGTTCCGGTACAGGAGACAGAACAGAAAATGTTTGTAATGGCAGTTCCTCTACAGCAAACAGAACAGCATGATTGTCTGTTTCAAAAGCAGGTTGGGTAGATATCATTTTCACGGTATCAAACCATTCATCTGAGTCAGCGGCAGTGAAATTCCAATAGGCTCCAAAACGCTGATCACCGTTTGGCGAAGTACTTGCAGCCGCCGCTAACTGCACCCCGGTAAAACTTGCAACTTCGGTTGCACCGTTCCAGAATTCCAGCAAATTATAGCTATCAGGAGATCCCCCGTAATAACCAAAGTAACTCGCCAGCGAACCAAGGGAGATTACGGCAGGTGATGCCGGGCCTACTACCAGGTAGTGAGATTTATCACCGGGCGGCGATGCCCAATTCCCAACGCTGTTGCCGGTCACAACCAATCCGCCCGTGTACCCTGCTGGCATCAAGCCAGAATTGAAATCCATCGTTACTACATCCGGGACAGATGATACTAAACCCTGTTCGTAAACTGCTGTACCACCGGCTGTAACCGAGAATGCAGATGCTGGTGTAGCGATGAATAAAGCTGCAGTTGCGATGACAACGCTTAATCCGTTTTGCCTGTTATTCCTAAGCATAATAATTCTCCTCTTTAAAGAAAACCTCTCACGTATAGCTGAACGATACTTTCTCGTTATGGCTTGTGATGAATGCTAACGCATGGGTTTGAAGTAGTCATGGGTCATAACTACTTATTTAAATGAGAAAAAAGTACTACGAAAAATGAATGCAAGGTAGGTCATCCCTATGGGATAGCATAGTAGAGATGACCTAGTCGGTTGGGGAATTTCTGAATAGATACCACGCGGGTGCGAGGCGGTGCAGACGCTTAATTCCAGCTCCATTTCATTAGTGACGCTTCGTTGATATTCTCACTCGCACCTAGCCGTACTATTCGTAGGGCGCCTCTGAAAAATTCAGAGTTCTAAACAAGACAAGGCGGGAACAAAAAATATAGACACAGCATATAGCTATATGTAAGGAAATATTTTTTGTGAGTAACGAAGTCTTGTGACGAAATCTGGATTTTTCAGAGGCGCCCTATAACTATCTGCGACGTTGGTTCATCGTCGCCTCGTTTCACTTTCAAATTGAAATTGGAATTACTCGACCGGCTGCATTATCAGGCGATCTGCCGGGAACCGGACACTGAAGCGGCTACCTTTTCCTGGTTCGCTGACGATTTCCAGTTGGGCTTGATGACGACTCAGTACATGTTTGACGATAGCAAGTCCCAAGCCGGTTCCGCCGGTTTCGCGTGAACGGCTGCGATCCACCCGGTAGAAGCGTTCGGTTAGGCGCGGCAGGTGATTAGCCTCAATACCAATGCCGCTGTCCTGCACAGAGAACTGTCCTTCACCGTCATGGATTCCCCAGCTCAGGGCTATTTTTCCACCGTCGGCGGTATAGCGCACGGCATTACTGACAAGATTGCTGAAAGCGCTGCGTAATTCATCCGAGCTTCCGCGCAGTTGCGCATCAGTATCAAGATTGAGGCTGATATGGTGACGCCCAGCGCTCAGGGACTGCGCCTCGTGATACAGCTCGCGCAACATTTCAGCAACGTTGATGCTTTCCTCGCGTACCGGATTCTGCGTATTTTCCAGCCGTGACAAGGCCAACAAATCTTCTATCAGACGTTGCATACGCATAGTCTGATCGGTCATTAGTGTGAGTGCCCGCTTACCTATTCCACTGCCCACCTGTTTTTCTTCCGATAGCGTTTCGAGAAAACCTCCGATCACTGTCAACGGGGTACGCAACTCATGTGAGACATTGGCAACAAAATCACGCCGCATGATTTCAACTCTCTCAAGACGGGTAATATCGCGGCTGATAAGCAGCTTCTGTTTGTTGCCGTAGGGTATCAATTGCAACGAAAGAATCAGTTCCTGCTGGCGTGATTGCCTGACTATCAGCGGTTCGCTGTAATTTCGAGTAGTCAAGTATTCAGCGAACTGCGGTTGACGTACCAGATAGGTGATTTGCTGACCGGTGTCGCGATTAAAGTCTATGCCAAAATGCTGCTCGGCCACTGGATTACACCATTCAATGCGGTCTGTTTCATCCAGAATCACCACACCTTCCGGCATTGCCGAAGTGGCGCGCCGCAGACGCTCCAGCTCCGTACTTAACTGCTGCTGATTCTGGTTTTGATTGCGCATGAGACGCGCCAAGCGGGCAAATACGTCTCCCCACGCGCCTGTGGCATCAGGTAGCGTGGTGACTGTTGGTGCAGGAGTTTGCAACCACTTGTCCAGTGCTGTCAGGTAACGCAGGTGATGGATAACCAGCAGTAGCAGCGCAAAACTATAAAATGCCAACGCGGTGACGGCACCCAGCGCCAGCCACAGGCCGACGGTTGCGATAGTGAGCAAAATGACGCTGGTGAGGCGCTGGCGGAAATCGGACACGTTAACTATCCAGAGACGTGAGGCTGAAGTACCGTATCCGCATTATCCCATAGCTGGTCCGGCAGACAAGCGATAACCCGACCCTCTTACAGTTTGTACCAATGTGTCCTTGGCTGCAGGCTCCAGCGCTTTGCGCAGTCGGCGAATATGTACGTCCACAGTACGGTCTTCGACGAATACATGATCTCCCCATACGCCATCGAGCAGTTGCGTACGTGTATGCACCCGCTCAGGGTGGGACATCAGGAAATGTAATAAGCGGAATTCGGTAGGTCCCAGCGTCACTTCTTCATCGTTTATAGTCACGCGATGAGTGCCCGGATCGAGCTGCAACCCCTTAATCTCAATCATGTCATCAGCCACTTCCGGTGAACGCCGGCGTAGCACCGCTTTAATCCGAGCAATCAACTCACGCGGTGAAAACGGTTTGGTGATGTAATCATCAGCACCGATTTCCAGTCCGGCCACTTTGTCACTCTCTTCGGCTCGGGCAGTAAGCATAATTATGGGAATGCTCTTGGTGCGCGCCACGCGTCGTAGCATGCGAGCAAACTCAACACCGCTCATACCTGGTAACATCCAGTCAAGCAGCACCAAATCTGGCAGCGCATCATTCACTGCCGCCATGGCTTGTTCCGCATTTTCCGCGCACAAAACGATATGCCCAGCCTGTCGCAGGCTATACGAGATCAATTCCTGAATTGCTGGTTCATCTTCCACTACCAGTATTGTCGCTGCCATCAGCACCTTCCTATGGTTGGTTAAGATTTTCCGCTTCGATGCTGCAATAGTATGAAAACATTATTGCGGTTTCGTGACAAATCCGGAATTTAGCCGTGCTGCGCAAAGATATTTATACCTACTGTCACAGTTGGCATGGCATATTCTACAGAATCAGGATCGCACGGTAATCATTGACATTGGTTCGGGTGGGGCCGGTGACGACCAAGTCGCCGAGCTGATTAAAAAAAGTATAGGAATCGTTGTTGGCAAGCGAAGCTGCGGCGTTGATACCCAGTTTTCCGGCACGGCACAATGAATCCGGCGCAATCATCGCGCCAGCATTGTTCTCCGAACCATCTATGCCATCGGTATCGCAAGCAAGAGCGTGAACATTCCTAACACCATCGAGTTCGATGGCAAGTGACAGTAGAAATTCTGTATTGCGTCCACCGCGCCCACTCCCGCTTACCGTAACTGTCGTTTCTCCGCCTGAAATCAGTACTACTGGGGGCTTCCACGGGTGTTCATCGTGGCGGATTTCCCTGACCAGGGCAGCGTAAACCTTGGCGACATCGCGTGCTTCGCCGGTAACTGCATCACCGAGTATTGCCACAGTGATGCCCTGGTTGCGAAAAAATTCTCCCGCTGCTACCACAGAATCGTGTGCCCGGGCGATCACATGATTCTCCACTTTATCGAAGACAGCGTCACCCGGTTTTGGCGTCTCGGCAAGCTTGCCTTGTTTGCCCAACAGCAGCGTTTCCATCACGGTTGCAGGTGCGTTTATCTGATAGCGTTCGAGTATCGTAAGCGCTTCCTGGTAGGTAGTGGGGTCGGGCGCACAGGGGCCGGAGGCGACATGAGTCGGGTCATCTCCGGTCACATCGGAAATCACCAACGCCAGTATCGGCGCATGGCATGAAGCTGCGAGTCTGCCGCCTTGAATAGCAGAAAGATGCTTACGCACCGTGTTGATTTCCTGAATTACAGCGCCGCTGCGGAGCAATTCCCGGGTGACGGCTTTGAGGTCATTTAACGGGACGTTTGCTATCGGCAACGACAATAGGCTGGAGCCACCGCCGCTCAGCAGACACAACAACAAATCATCCACACCAAGTTTTTTTACTTCCGCAAGAATTTTTTGGGCTGCCTGCTCGCCCTGCCTGTCGGGAAACGGATGCCCCGCTTCGATTACTGTAATTCTATTGGTCAACATGCTGTGACCATAACGTGTGATAACGATTCCGTTCAGCGTTGCAGTTTCTGGCCAATGGTTCTCCACCGCCAGTGCCATGGCAGCTGCAGCCTTGCCCGCACCTACCACCAGAGTACGGCCCCCAGGTGTTCCGGGCGGCTTAGGCAAATACGGGGGAACAATGCGCAATGGGTCAGCTGCAGCGATGGCAGCGTTGAAGCTGTTAAGCAGAAGTTTGCGCGGATTCATTATCCAGGGAATTGGAATTAGCCATTTAAGTAGGGCGCAACTTGAGCACACTCTTCAGATAATGGCCGGTAAAACTCGTTTGCTGCACTGCTACTTCTTCCGGCGTACCTTCAGCGATGATCTGACCGCCGCCGTCTCCGCCCTCGGGGCCGAGATCGACGATCCAGTCAGCGGTCTTGATCACATCGAGGTTGTGTTCGATTACTACTACGGTATTGCCGTGGTCGCGCAGCCGGTGCAACACTTTCAGCAGCAGGTCGATATCCTGGAAATGTAGTCCGGTGGTAGGTTCATCAAGGATATAGAGGGTGCGGCCGGTATCGCGTTTGGAAAGCTCCAGCGACAGTTTTACTCGCTGAGCTTCACCACCGGAAAGTGTGGTCGCAGACTGTCCCAGGGTAATGTAGCCGAGTCCAACATCCAGCAAAGTACTCAGTTTCCTGGCCACTATCGGCACCGGTTTAAAAAAGTCATACGCCTGCTCTACGGTCATTTGTAGAACCTGATTGATGTTCCTGCCCTTATATTCGACCTCCAGGGTCTCGCGGTTATAACGTTTACCATGGCACACATCACATGACACATAGATATCCGGCAGGAAATGCATTTCTACTTTGATCATGCCGTCGCCTTGGCAGCCTTCGCAGCGTCCACCTCTGACATTGAACGAGAATCTCCCCGGCGCGTAGCCGCGCTCGCGTGCCTGCGGCACCCCGGCAAACAGTTCACGGATCGGGGTAAATAGCCCGGTATAAGTAGCCGGGTTGGAACGGGGGGTGCGACCGATTGGACTCTGATCCATGTTGATGACTTTGTCGAAAAAGGCCAGTCCCTCCAGGTTCTCATGGGGAGCGGGCTCTGCGCTGCTGCCGTAGAGGTGTCGCGCCGTGGCATGGTAGAGAGTGTCGTTGATAAGGGTGGATTTACCTGAGCCGGATACTCCAGTGACACATACGAACAATCCTACCGGCAGATTAAGGTTGACGTTTTTCAGGTTGTTACCAGATGCGCCTTCGATTCTAAGCCATCGATCGCTTGTAGGTCTGGTGCGTTTTTCCGGCAATGCGATGGCCAGTTTTCCGGAAAGATATTTTCCAGTGAGCGAATCGGCACTTTCCTGGATGATCTGTGGTGTGCCTTGAGCGATGATCAGTCCACCGTGCTCACCTGCACCAGGGCCCATATCTACTACATGATCAGCAGCGAGTATGGCGTCCTGGTCATGCTCCACCACAATCACACTATTGCCGAGATCACGCAGATTCTTAAGGGTTTCCAGCAGGCGTCCATTGTCGCGCTGGTGCAGACCGATTGAAGGTTCGTCCAGCACATACATTACCCCGGTCAGTCCTGAGCCGATCTGGCTAGCGAGGCGGATGCGCTGAGATTCCCCGCCGGATAGGGTATCAGCGGAACGATCCAGCGACAGATAATCCAGCCCGACGTTGTTGAGGAACTGAATGCGGCTGGAAATTTCTTTGACAATCCTTTCGGCAATAGCGTGTTTGTGTCCGCTCAGTTGCACCTGGTCAAAAAATATCCTGGCCTGCTTCAGAGGCAATGCGTTAATTTCGTAAATTGCCCGCCCTCCCACCCTTACATGGCGTGCTTCTTTACGCAGGCGGGTACCTGTACATTCGGGGCAGGTCGTGGAATTAAGATATTTTGCCAATTCCTCGCGTACGGCCTGTGAATCAGTTTCCTTATAACGCCGTTCCAAGTTTGGAATAATGCCCTCAAAGGTGTTCTCTTGCTTGTTCTTTCGTCCACTTTCATTCAGATATGAGAACAGGATTTTTTCCTTGCCAGAGCCATTGAGAATAATCGTCTGAATATCTGCAGCAAGCTGCTCAAATGGCACTTCCAGATCAAACTGGTAATGTCTGGCAAGACTCGTCAGCATCTGAAAATAAAATTGATTGCGCCGATCCCAACTCTTGATCGCGCCGGAAGCCAGCGACAAATGCGGGAAAGCGACAACACGCTTGGGGTCAAAGAACGTAACTTGCCCAAGTCCATCACACCTGGGGCAGGCGCCCATCGGATTATTGAATGAGAATAACCGTGGCTCCAACTCCGGTAGCGAATAGCTACATATCGGACAACTGAACTTGGCGGAAAAAAGATGCTCGTGGCCGGAGTCCATTTCCACTGCCAGAGCACGCCCATCGGCATGACGTAACGCGGTCTCGAATGACTCAGCCAGTCGCTGTTTGGCATCTGGCGAGACTTTGAGCCTGTCCACCACTACTTCCACCGTATGTTTTTTGGTCTTATGCAGCTTCGGCAACGCATCTATCTCATACACCCTGCCGTTGATACGCAGTCGCACAAACCCCTGTGCGCGCAATTCATCGAACAAGTCCATCTGTTCGCCTTTTCGCCCGACCACCAGAGGCGAAAGTATCATCAGCCGCGTCTCCGCTGGCAGTTGCAATACATGATCCACCATTTGCGAGACGCTTTGCGCTGTCAGTGTGATGCCGTGCTCAGGGCACTGCGGATCACCCACGCGCGCGAACAGCAAGCGCATGTAATCGTGTATCTCAGTGACAGTGCCGACGGTGGAACGGGGGTTATGCGAAGTCGCTTTCTGCTCGATGGCGATGGCGGGCGAAAGCCCCTCGATCAGGTCAACGTCAGGTTTTTCCATTAATTGCAGGAATTGCCGCGCATACGCAGAGAGTGATTCCACGTAACGTCGCTGACCTTCCGCGTAGAGCGTATCAAACGCAAGTGAAGACTTACCCGAACCCGATAGTCCGGTGATGACGATCAGCTTGTTGCGTGGCAGGTCAAGATTGATGTTTTTTAGATTGTGGGTGCGGGCACCACGAATTTTGATAAGTTCCATCGACTACCGTCATTGGCTACCTGAGTATCGGTCAACCTGCTAATATACTCAAGTTCTCAGCGTTTTCCCAATCTGATTCATGTCCGCACCATTATCCCACGAAAAGATGTCTCCAATTGAGCTGCGCGCCACTGCCGGCCTAGCCGGTATTTATGGGCTACGCATGTTTGGAATGTTCATCATTCTGCCGGTATTCGCGTTCTATGCCGAGGATTTACCCGGTGGCAACAACTACATGCTGGTTGGTATCGCACTCGGTGCATATGGGTTGACCCAAGCGATATTGCAAATCCCTTTTGGCTGGTTGTCCGACCGTATCGGGCGCAAGCCGGTAATTTATCTCGGTTTGATCCTGTTCGCCATCGGCAGTTTCATTGCCGCATCCGCCACCGATATTTACTGGGTTATTTTTGGCCGTATCATTCAAGGTGCGGGGGCAATTTCTGCGGCGGTAATGGCACTGGCTGCCGATCTGACCCGCGAGGAACACCGCACCAAGGCGATGGCTGCGATCGGCATGACCATCGGCACCACTTTCGCTCTTTCGTTAATTATCGCCCCGGCGTTAAATAATCTGATTGGCGTGCCGGGGATTTTCGCTATGACCGGAGTACTGGCAATTCTGGCGATGCTGGTGGTATACAAGATCATTCCTGATCCACTGGTCAGCCGTTTCCACTCCGATACCGAGGCCTCCGCTGGGCGTTTCCACAACGTGTTGCGTAATCCTGAATTGCTACGGCTGGATTTCGGTGTATTTGCGTTGCACGCGGTACTGATGGCGTTGTGGCTGGTGGTGCCGTTATCCTTGCGTCAAGCCGGGTTGGCACCAGACCAGCACTGGCAGATATATTTGCCGGTGCTGGTCATTTCCATGGCACTGATTATTCCAGCAATTATTTATGCAGAAAGAAAAGCCAAACTCAAACCGGTGTTTACCATAGCTGTGGCAATGCTGCTGGTGAGTCAAGTTCTACTGGCATTGACGCTCGATTCTGTGTGGGGTACGGCAGCGGCGTTGCTGGCATTCTTTGCCGCATTCAATCTGCTGGAGGCAAGTTTACCATCGCTTATTTCTAAAATTGCACCGGTCGGCGCGAAGGGAACTGCCATTGGCGTCTATAGCAGCGCTCAGTTTCTCGGTGCTTTTACCGGCGCAACTGCAGGTGGCTATCTTTATGGCAATCATGGCGGGTTTGCATTATTTGCATTCTGCGGCAGTCTACTGGCATTATGGCTGGCGCTTGCCGCCACCATGAAAGCACCTGCCGCTGTACGCACCAAGATGTATCATGTGCAGGAGATGGGTACGGACAGGGCCAGTGGTTTATCACGCGAACTGGCGGCGCTGCCCGGTGTGCAGGAGGCGCTGGTGCTGGCGAACGAAAGAGTGGCTTACCTGAAAGTAGATATGCAGGGTTTTGACGAAAAACGGGTTGTTCAATTACTAGAGGGAGAAACATAAATGGCATCAGTTAATAAAGTGATACTCATCGGTAATCTGGGCAAAGACCCTGAAACCCGTTACATGCCCAATGGCGAGGCGGTGACCAACATTACTCTGGCCACTACCGAAACCTGGAAAGACAAAAGTGGTGAGAAGCAGGAAAAAACTGAATGGCATCGCGTCACATTTTATCGCAAGCTTGCCGAGATCGCCGGAGAATACCTGAAAAAAGGTCGCCCGGTGTATGTCGAAGGACGACTGGAGACCCGCAAGTGGACTGATAAGGCGGGTGTGGAGCGCTATACCACCGAGATTATTGCCAGCGACATGAAGATGCTGGGCAGCAAGCCCGGCAGCAGCAGTTTCGAAGTGGTGGATCAGGAAGACAGTGCTCCGGCAAGTGCATCAGCTAAGCCGGCCGCCGCTAGAAGTGGCAGCGGGTTTGACGACATGGACGATGACATTCCGTTCTAGAGGTTACTTGGTATCACAACATCAACCCGGCAGTTTGCCAGGTTGATGTTGCTTGTCCAGTAGCGCCAATGCCTTCTGTGCGCTGATCTAGAAATTGAATATAGCCGATGCGCGAACAGCTATCGGTGAGCCTGGCGTCATGTTATTGTTGTTATGGACGGCCGCAATGTATTTGGTGTCTAGCAGATTTTCAATATTCACTTGAAGACGCAGACGCTTGTCAATTCTGGCGAATATTGCCGCATCCACCCGGGTGAAGCCTTGTGCCACGACCTTATTGTCAAGCGCGGCAAACATGTCGCTACGATGGATCACACCAAATGCCGCACCCCACATCGGCGTGAAATCATAGCGGTTCCACATCGAGAACGTGTGCCGGGGAAGTTCCGCCAAAGTTGCGCCATTTCTGGCGATGGCAGTGTTCTGTGTGCTGAGAAGTTCACCCTCCTGGAAGGCATACCCCCCCATGACGCGCCATGCCGAAGTGATCTGACCGCTTAGGCCCGCTTCAACGCCCTGAACACGTTGGCCCTTGGTTAAAAAGGACGAACCCGTAATGTTTGGATCGGTACTAATCACATTAGTACGATCTATCTGGTACACCGCAGTAGTCAAAGCCAAGTTGGGAAGGACATCCCACTTGATGCCCACTTCCAGATTGGTGAATTTTTCCGGGGCAAGCGTTGCAGTAGTGACTGTCAATCCGGTGAGCTGTTCGGCCGCACGTGGTGCAAACGCCTGACTATAGCTGGTATAAACGGAGACCGGTTCGATCGGTTTGTAAATGAGGCCGAAACGGGGCGAAAGCAGGCCATCATCGGTCTTTATGTGAGTACCGGTATTTCTTTTGAAGAAGTCAACTTCAAACCGGTCATAGCGCACGCCGACGATTGCCTGTAGCTGAGGCAACAGCACGATCTGGTCCTGTATATAGACCGAGGTGATCTTTGTGACGCTATGATTGTCTGCATCTGAAATTCTGGTTGCGAAGGTGATGGGATCCGCAGTGATCGGGTTGCTGAGGGGTACAGTCAGCGAGGTCAAGCCATTACTGAAAGTACCGTTGCGACGTATGTTATCTGTTACCTGGCGGCCCACTTCGACACCGACTGCCAGCGTATGTTTAATCGGCCCCGTGTTCAGGACATACGAAAAATCTGTCTGGTTAAAGAAATTGTCGCGGGTGGACGAGTCATTGTAGGCAGCAAGATTTAAGTTCCCCGCAGTGACAGCGGAATTTGCAAATACATTCTGGTAAAACTTGTCGTACATGGCATAGTTGGTGCGGTTACGAAAAGTAAATCCGGAATCAAATTTGTGCTCAATCAGCGAGTTGAATGATGTAACGATTGCATCCGATTTGCTGCGCCGGGGATCGCCAAAGAATGTCGATGGATTGGTGTTGACGGGTGCCCCATTAAAAGACGGGATGCCGCGATCGGAGGTGCGGTGATCCTGGAAGTGTTCCATACCCAAGACAATGTTGGTACGGTGGCTAGGCTTGAGCGTGACAGTAGGGCTGATGCCAAAACGTTCCAGATTCACGCCGTTACGATAGCTGCCTGAATTTTCGTACATGGAATTGAAACGGACAGCAGCTACATCGTTAATGCCCTGACCGACATCAACTGCTAGTCGCTTCTTGTCGTAAGACCCCCCCTCAAACGAGAATTCGCGGACCGGATCCCAGCCGGCCTGCTTGGTTACCCGGTTGATCACGCCACCCGAGCCGCCACGACCAAAAATCATTCCGTTGGCGCCTTTCAGTACCTCGACTCGCTCGATGTTGTAGAGGTCGCGAAAATATTGAACATCATCACGCACGCCGTCAGTAAAAAAATCCCCGGTTGAGCGATTACCGCGGAAAACCAGTGCATCGCGATTGCCTTCGCCTTGCGATACGCCCACGCCCGGCACGTAGCGCGCCACGTCAGCCATGCTCTGCATGGATTGATCCCTGATCAGCTCGCGCGTCACCACCGTTATGGATTGCGGTACGTCACGCAACAATGTATTGGTTTTGGTTGCAGTGGTGCTGTACGCGGCAGCATAGCCCCGCGTCGTGCTCGCGGCTATTTTGATTGATGGCAGCAGGGTTACGTTAGCGGCTGACTCCGTACCGGAGGTAGGCGCTGGTGACCTTTTCACGGCATAGCCATCAACTTGCGGCATCGCTTGCAGACCACTTCCAGCCAACAAACGGTTTAACCCATCCTGAATGGAGAAATTGCCGTTTAATCCATGTGTCAATATTCCTTTTATCTCAACAGCATCAAAGGAAAGCTTGATGCCCGTCTGTCTGGCAAAACGATTGAGCGCATCTTCCAGCGAGTCTGCAGAAATATTGAATGCTTGGACGGTGTTGCTGGTAACGATGGTTGCCGCTGCATGGGTGTCATGAGATAAAAGCATGGTGACTACCCCAAAGCAGATTAACGCGCCATGCAATGCGATTGTGAGTCGAGCCTTAAAATGGCTGCGTTGAACTTGGACAGCAATATGTTTTTGTGCAGAGTGGGTGGCCGTAGTGGCTAATGCAGCCAGTACTTCCACTCCTTTGCGAAAGGTGGACAGATCGGAACGCTTCAGCAATGCACAAGGCTTGCCAGAATGTTTACAGTAGCATTTCGCGACAAAATAGGCTTCGTGATTTACGCAATCGACCGGGCAGAGCAGCGCATCGGCGTAGGCAAGCAGTGCAGGCAGGCAATTCGAGTCGTGCTGCTGGTCGCCACGATAAATCAGCAAACTGCCGCCCGCAGTTTCCACCACACGTCGATATTCCGGGTATAGCGCGGCAAGTCCGCCCACGCACAGCACGTAGCGTCCCGCGAGACCAGACGTGATATGGACATCCTCATCCAGGTGAGTTTTTTTCAGCAGCAGATCGCCGGTGCAAGTTTTATCTACGAGTGGAAAAGAGGCGGCGATACCTGGGGTGATTGTTTCTAGCTGTTTCACGGCCCTACTCCCTGGCAAGTCAAATAGAAAATTGGCTGGCTTGCCCGAGATGGACTGGCTGGCACTTCAAGTTACTTGTTTGATAAGGTGTTTTTTATCACAAGGGCGGCATCGTCCACCCTGTAAAACGCATTAACTAATACGAATGATAATGGTTATCATTAATATCGTCAAGTTAAATTGTAAATATTCTGCATTATTCGTGGTGGTATTTTGTTCCGGATGGATGTTACGGCAGCACGCGCCAACGAGTGGACATTCCTGCGAGCATGTGGTCGTTGACATGGCAGTGCAGCAGCCAATTGCCGGGCGAGCGTGGCACCATGTCAACCGAGGTCATGCTCCCGGGCAGCACTTCGACCACGTCGGTGCGGCGACCATGAGCCAGCACCGTCTGTCCATGCCAATGCACAGTGTGATTGTCCTGCTCATTGCCTAGCGCGGCGACATGCCAGCGGACGCGCTTGCCCAAGTGGGCCTCATAGCCGTCGAGGTTGCCGAAAATGCGGCCGTTGATGGTGTGCTTCAGTCCGCTTTCCTTGCCTTCTTCCTCGTTGAAGATCATGAACAGCGCAGTGAATTCGTGATCTACGTCGCGCGGCATGGGGTTCGCCGCGGAACGCGCCATACCCTTGCGAGTGATGACGATAGTGCCGATCAAGCCAAGATTGGTTTCTTCCTCTCCCATGACATGCGAATGGTAGAGCCAGACGATCGATGATGGGTCGGCCGGCCCCGGGCCTGCGGCTTTATCCGCGACCCAGGTGTAAGTATAGCGTTCCCCCGGCGCCACACTCGCCCCAGCGCCGCCATCTGCGCCTTCGTTATCTTTGTCGTACAGCACCCCATGTGGATGCATCGATAATGGTCGATCCGTCCGGTTCAGAAAATGAATCTTGAGAGTGTCTCCTACCACCGCACGCAACTGCGGTCCCAGTATTCCCATCGACGCAGGCTGCGGCAAAGGAATGGTGTAGCTGCCGTCGGCATAACCGATATAACGGTACTTGGTGTATGTCAGCGTTTGCCCCCACACCCCGAGTCCATCGGCAGACTCGATCAGATTCTGAGCGGAAGGGGCATAGTTCCAAGGAGTTTTTTCTGCAGCGATCCAGTATTCCCTCACTGCTGCCTGCACCGGAAGCGCGCAGCCAATGCCGAGTATAAGAAACATTATGGCATATACTCTATTCATTCTAAATCCGGTTTGCGAAAAGTGAGCAGGATATATTGTGAGAATGAGACATTATCTGGGATAATTCTTTCGTCAGGCAGCAGTTTGTTGTTGCGTGTTGTGTTCGCAGGCGGGGTTAGGGTAGCGACAGCCGTAGATATAATTTTTAGCTGATTCACAACCCCCGCACCCGGGCAAGTCAAATAAAAAATTGGCTGGCTTACCCGGAGAGGGTTGGCTGGCTGAAATGCTGCTGGCGTAGGAGAAACCCAGCGGCAACGGATAAATCTACATCTGGCTCTGCAACCAGTTCTGGATGCCGACTTTCTGCATTACATCCAGTTGAGTTTCCAGAAAATCGATATGTTCTTCGGTATCTTCCAGAATATGCTCGAATAGTTCCCGCGAAACATAATCCTGGGCGGTTTCACAGGCGGCAATGGCGGGGACCAGGGCTTCACGCGAGATCATTTCCAGCTTGAGATCACAGGCTACGCATTCCTCAGCCTTTTCACCAATAAAGAGTTTGCCGAGCTCCTGCAGGTTGGGCAGTCCTTCCAGGAACAAGATGCGCTCGATCAATGCATCGGCATGTTTCATCTCTTCGATGGATTCTTCGTACTCGTGCTTACCCAGGCTGTTGAATCCCCAGTTCTTATACATGCGGGCATGGAGAAAATACTGGTTGACGGCGGTCAATTCAAGCTGTAATTGACGGTTCAACAACTGAATAATGTTTGCGCTACTTTTCATGTTTGCCTCCTCAGGCTGGATCTCGTATCAACGAGTGGGTTTTTGAATGATGTTGCATCAGTGTTTTCTGCATCAGTGCCTGCTCCAGCACTTCCTTGGCATAGCAGGCGCATATCCCACATTGCTCGCTTACGCCCAGGCAGGCCTTCAAATCACGCATCCGACCAACCCCACTTTGGCAGACGGCTTCACGGATCGCACTGTCAGTTACACCTTTGCAAATACAAATATACATGATGAGAGCCTCAAGTTCACTATTTTGTCAGAATCAGTTTACCGTTACGGGTGCGGCGCAGACGGTATTGCGCGCCCTGATGCTGGATAAATACTTCGTCCCCCTGCGAGAATAGAGCATCGCTGTAGAGTGATCTATTCCGATCCGGCATGCCAAATTTACGCGTGTCAGCGGCGGTTCCTGGAACCACATCTGACTTATCCAGTATTGAATCCATTAGTAAACTCATTTCAATGCCTCTTTGTGATAATTAATGAGAATGATTCGTAATTATATTCAACTGTAAGCGAAATACAAGGCCTAAAGCAAAATATTTTTCAGGGGACTGGTTCCGGCAGTCGGAAGCCACCCCAGCGAGTATAGGTAACCGCGTGACTGGGCTGTTTATCTGGTCTCACAGGTTATTCTGATCCACAATGGCAAGAAATATTCTCCATGCCCATGCTCAGAAATGATGCTGCAAATTTCCAATAACATAACAATCGTCGATAGTGAGATTGAGATCAGTGCAATCCGAGCGCAGGGAGCAGGCGGACAAAATGTAAACAAAGTTTCCAGTGCAATCCACTTACGCTTCAACATCGGCGCTTCGTCGCTACCAGATATTTATAAAGAACGGTTACTCAAACTGAGTGATCAGCGTATCACCACGGAAGGCGTCATCGTTATCAAGGCGCAGCAATACCGCAGCCAGGCAAAAAACCGGGAGAAAGCATTGGGACGGCTGCGTGAGATTATTAACAGCGTAGCCCAGTTACCCAAAAAACGTAAGCCGACTAAACCAACCCGTAGTTCGCAACAGAAGCGTCTTGACAGCAAAACTCGGTTGGGGCAGATCAAAGTCATGAGAGGAAAAATCGCTGATTGAGCGGACTTTACGGGGAAAATATGCCAGCCCTCTGTCTTTTGCAGGTGTGTTTCCAACCATTTTCATATTTTTATTTTTATTTTCCGCGTAACACTCGCATATTCGAGCTGTTATTGCTTCGGCCCGATGAAGTCTTAAATTTCGTTCAGACTTCGCTTGTCTAAACCCTGCTGCCCCCCCCTTCGACAAACGCAGAGCGAACGGTTAATACTTCACAGGGCCGGATCAATAGGCCAAGCAGTTAAGGTATAATCCCCTTTTTCTGAATTCCGCATTATTGGAGGTTGTCATGCCAATTTACGAATACCGTTGCGGCTCTTGCGGTTCTGAAAATGAACATCTGCAAAGGCTGAGCGATGCGCCAATCGCGGTTTGCCCCGCGTGTGGCAGCGATGCGTACACTAAACTTATTTCTGCTGCTGGCTTTCAGCTGAAAGGCAGCGGTTGGTACGCCACTGATTTCAAGAACGCTTCGAAACCGAAGCCGGATACGGCAGTGGCGGCAAACAGCGAGACTAATTCAGCGCCAGCCGCTACACCTGCTACCGCGCCCACTGCTGTCAAAGAAGCAAGCCCAGCTTGCGCCGCCGAATGAATATCAGGCACCGGCATTACTCGATATGAAACGCTATTTCATCACCGGACTACTGATCTGGGTGCCACTCGGCATTACCGTGTGGGTACTGAAATTCCTGATCGGCACCATGGATCAGTCATTGCTGCTGCTACCCAGCAGTGTGCATCCTGAAACACTGTTGGGTGTACATATTCCCGGCGTGGGCACGTTGCTTACAGTGCTGGTGGTATTCGTCACAGGTTTATTGACAACCAATATCATTGGTCAACGGCTGCTG
The DNA here is from genome assembly GCA_009886095.1 of Nitrosomonadales bacterium. Taxonomy (GTDB): domain Bacteria; phylum Pseudomonadota; class Gammaproteobacteria; order Burkholderiales; family Nitrosomonadaceae; genus VFJL01. Next base: position 19,250 of record VFJL01000054.1, read on the forward strand.
CTGTTCTGGGAGGGGGTTCTGTGGCGTATCCCGGTAGTAAAATCAATTTATTACGGCGTGAAACAAGTAAGCGATACACTGTTTTCCAGCCAAGGTGAGGCTTTTCGCAAGGCATTGCTAGTGCAGTACCCACGCCAGGGATCCTGGACCATTGCCTTCATGACTGGGCAACCTGGGGGCGATGTGGTCAACTACCTCAAGGGCGAATATGTAAGCGTCTATGTGCCAACTACGCCCAACCCAACCTCCGGGTTTTTCCTGATGATGCCAAGAAGTGATGTGATCGAACTCGACATGAGTGTGGATACGGCACTGAAATACATCATTTCCATGGGTGTCGTGTCTCCCGACAGCGGCAAAAAGAATCCAGGCCAATAAACAAGCAACAGGCGGTATTTTAAAATGTATCCGCTTTCATTAATCCCGATTCTCCGACTTTCTATTCCCTACTTTCTACTACTAATACGCCATGCGCACCAATTACTGTGGTTTCATTAATACCCAATACCTGAATCAGACTGTCACTCTCTACGGTTGGGTACATCGCCGCCGTGACCATGGCGGTGTGATCTTCATTGATCTGCGTGACCGTGAGGGTCTGGTGCAGATAGTATGTGACCCTGATAATGCAGGCACCTTCCAGAGCGCGGAGAAAATTCGCAATGAGTTCGTACTCAAAATCAGCGGCAAGGTACGGCATCGCCCCGAAGGTACCGTCAATTCGCATCTTGTCAGCGGCGAGGTTGAAGTGTTAGTGCAGTCCATCGAGATTCTCAATGCTTCACTGACGCCGCCGTTCCTGATGGACGACGAGCACTTGAGCGAAGCCGTACGACTGGAGCATCGTTATCTTGATCTGCGGCGACCGCAGATGCAGGCAAATTTACGGTTGCGCTACAAGGTAGCGATGGCCGTACGTGTATTTCTCGACCAGCACGGTTTTATTGATGTGGAAACACCGATGCTGACCAAGTCCACCCCGGAGGGCGCGCGTGATTATCTAGTGCCGTCACGCGTCAACGCCAGGCATTTTTTTGCGCTGCCGCAGTCGCCGCAACTGTTCAAGCAATTGCTGATGGTAGCGGGGTTCGACCGCTATTACCAGATTACCAAATGCTTTCGTGACGAAGACCTGCGTGCCGACCGCCAACCCGAATTTACTCAAATCGATATTGAGACATCTTTCCTTGCTGAACACGAAATTATGGCACTGATGGAAGAGATGATCCGCAGTCTGTTTAGCTGCGCGATAAATATTGATTTACCAAACCCATTTCCGCGCCTGACGCACGCCGACGCCATGCTGCGCTATGGCTCCGACAAGCCTGATTTGCGTGTTCCACTGGTGCTGACCGAACTCACTGACGTGATGCAAGCAGTAGAATTTAAAGTATTCCGTGAAGCCGCGCAAAAGCCCGGCGGACGTGTAGCGGCATTGTGTGTGCCAGGAGGGGGTGGACTGTCGCGCAAGGAAATAGACGATTACACCAGTTTCGTCGCGATTTACGGTGCGAAAGGGTTGGCCTACATCAAAGTCAATACCTTGGAAAAGGGTATTGAAGGGCTGCAGTCACCGATACTGAAATTCCTGTCGGAAACGGTGATAAAAGTTATCTTAGAACGTACCGATGCCAAGGATGGCGATCTCATATTCTTCGGCGCAGACAAGACCAAAATAGTGAATGAAGCCCTGGGTGCGCTGCGCGCCAAGGTTGGGCATGACCGGGGGCTCGCCGAACCTGGCTGGAAGCCTTTGTGGGTAGTGGATTTTCCGATGTTCGAATGGAACGAGGAGGAGAACCGCTGGCAGGCGCTGCACCATCCATTCACTGCCCCGGCCAACGGCCATGAGGATCTGCTGGAAACCGAACCTGGCAAGGCACTCTCCAAAGCCTATGACATGGTGCTGAACGGCTCGGAAATCGGCGGCGGTTCCGTACGTATTCATCGCCAGGAAGTGCAGTCAAAAGTATTCCGCGCATTGAACATTGGAGCCGATGAAGCTCAGGAGAAATTCGGCTTTCTGCTGGAAGCGCTACAATACGGCGCACCGCCGCATGGCGGCATGGCTTTTGGCCTGGACCGGGTTGTCACCATGATGACAGGTGCAGAATCGATCCGTGATGTGATTGCTTTTCCAAAGACCCAGCGCGCCCAGTGCCTGCTGACTCACGCTCCCAGTACGGTAGATGAAAAACAGTTACGGGAACTGCATATCCGGTTGCGGCATATAGAAGCATAAAGAGTTAACTGCAACTGCAGGCGAGAGATTAAAAGTATTTTCCGCAGAGAATATAGGGGATACGAGGGACAGTTTATTTTGTTCTTTCTCCACGATATCTGCGTTCCCTGCAGTTCACTATGTTTGAGCTTCTGCGGTGTATATGTTCAAAACACCTATTTCTGTTTTAGTCATCATCCATAGCCCCGATTTGCGGGTTTTATTGTTGGAGCGAGCCGATCATCCCGGTTACTGGCAATCGGTGACCGGCAGCCAGGATCAAGGTGAAACGTTGATGCAGACGGCGGTACGCGAAGTGGCTGAGGAAACAGGACTGGATGCAACTCGCTACCCGCTGACCGATTGGCACTTGCAGAATCAATATGAAATTTTCCAGGAGTGGCGTTGGCGTTACGCGCCAGGGGTGACACACAATACCGAGCATGTATTTGGTCTACTGTTGCCGCAGTGCGCTCCGGTCACCGTGGCAGCGCGCGAACACTTGAGTTTTGTCTGGCTACCTTGGCAAGAGGCAGCGAAAAAAGTTTTCTCCTGGAGCAATGCGGATGCGATATGCAAGCTGGCTTTCCACCAGCAGCGATAGAAATCCGCCTGCTGAACCTGCATCTGGTATTTTTATCTGATTGTGTTAACGTGTTTTCTTGATCGGTTGATGGAGTAGTCATGCAAGCAGAAACCATTGCATTTGAGCGGTTTGACACGCTGCAGGGTGATGTCTGCGATCAACGTATCATTGCGGCCAAAGCTGTGCTGGGAAAACGCACGGTAATCCTCGCGCACCATTATCAGCGGGCTGATGTTTACAAATACGCTGACCTCACTGGCGATTCGCTGAAGCTGTCGCGCCTTGCTGCCGGAACCGATGCGGAATATCTGGTATTTTGCGGCGTGCATTTCATGGCAGAGGTGGCCGACATTCTTTCTAAGCCAGAGCAGATCGCCATCCTGCCCGATCTTGCCGCAGGCTGCTCAATGGCTGATATGGCGAATCTTTCCAAGGTGCAACGGGCCTGGCATGAGCTGGCAGAAATACTTGATCCAGATGAGAACATCACGCCTGCAACTTATATCAACTCCGCTGCCGACCTGAAAGCTTTCTGCGGCGAGCATGGCGGCATCGTCTGCACTTCCAGCAACGCCATTAAAATTTTGCAATGGTCTTTTTCCCGGCGCGAAAAAGTGCTGTTTTTTCCCGATCAGCATCTGGGGCGCTGGAGCGGTCATAAGCTGGGAATTCCATTGGATGAAATGCCGGTGTGGGATTTTGACGAGCCACTGGGTGGGCTTACCCCGGAGCAGATCAGAAAAGCTAAAATTATCTTATGGAAGGGACACTGCTCGGTACACCAGATGTTCCAACCACAGCACATCCTGCGTTTTCGCAACCAGTATCCCGATGGTCTAGTGATTTCACATCCCGAGTGTAGTTTTGAGGTCTGCAAAAACTCCGACTACGTCGGCTCTACCGAGTTCATTATCAATACCATCCATGCAGCAAAAGAGGGAACCCGCTGGCTGGTAGGTACCGAGTTGAATCTGGTCAATCGCATCGCCGAGGAATTTAAACCGCAGGGGAAGATCGTACAGTTCATGGCATCAACAGTATGCATGTGCTCTACCATGGCCCGCATCGATCCCCAGCATCTGGCGTGGGTATTGGAGAATCTGGTGGCAGGAAAAGTGGTGAACCGGATCCAAGTGCCGCAGGCTGAGGCGAAGCTTGCAAAACTTGCATTGGAACGGATGCTGGAGATTTCGTAGGGATTATCCTGCATCACAAACCTTTAACCTGCCGCCAATTACATGCCTAATAAGTTGCATATCGCCACTTACAATATTCACAAGGGATTTTCATATTTCAATCAACGCATGGTGGTACACGAGTTGCGTGATAGCTTGCGAACTCTCGGTGCGGATATAATTTTTTTACAGGAAGTGGTCGGTCATCACAAGGGCCATGCTGCCCGCTTCGAGAATTGGCCGGGCAGTCCACAGCATGAGTTTCTAGCTGATTCAGTTTGGACTGATTTTGCCTATGGGAAAAATGCGATATACGACGAAGGGCATCATGGCAACGCCATTCTGAGTCGGTATCCTATCGTGCGCTGGGATAACGAGGATATTTCCGCACACCATTTCGAGAGCCGCGGCATGCTGCATTGTGAAATTAGCGTTCCCGGTTGGCAGGAGAATCTGCATTGCGTTTGTGTTCACATGGGGTTATTCAAGCGTGGGCAGCGGCGGCAATTGCAAGCGTTGGAGCGCCGCATTGAGCAGTTGGTCCCGTCCCAGGCACCGCTGGTCATTGCCGGCGATTTCAACGACTGGCGTGAAATAGCCAGCCAAGTTCTAGTAGAGCGACTTAATCTGACCGAGGTTTTTGAATTGACCGAAGGTCGGGCCGCGCGCAGCTACCCTTCTGCGTTGCCGATGTTCCGCCTTGACCGCATTTATGTACGCGGTTTTCACGTGGAAAATGCGCAAGTCCATCAAGGCCGCCCCTGGTCTAAAATCTCTGACCATGCAGTGCTGTCGGCCCGGATGATCCGCAGATGAATCCGTCTGGTTTCGTCGGCGGCAACCGCATTACCCTGCTGCGTAACGGCGCGGAATATTTTCCAGCGCTGGAAGCCGCCATCGATGGGGCACAGCAGGAGGTACATCTTGAAACCTATATTTTCGAGCATGACGTCACCGGAATACGCATTGCCGAGGCATTGCAACGTGCAGCGCGGCGCGGCGTGGCAACATATTTGCTGTTGGATGGATTCGGCTCCCAGGATCTGCCGCAAAAAGTAGTCCAGGAGATGCTCGATGCTGGTGTGCAGGTGCTCATATTCCGGCAGAAGATTTCACCCCTGAGCATGCGGCGCAACCGCTTGCGCCGCATGCATCGCAAGTTGGCCGTCGTGGACGCAAGTATTGCTTTTATCGGTGGAATCAACATCATCGACGACCTGCACAACCCCGAGCCGCTACCGCCGCGTTTCGATTACGCAGTTTCGATCGAGGGTCCACTACTGAGTGAGATTCATCCGGTAGCCAGGCATTTATGGATGCTGGTGGCATGGGCACACTTTAACCAGCGCCGCATAGACCATCCAGTATTGCGTCCAACCGGCAAGTCCTGCGGCAGACAACTGGCGGCATTCGTGATACGCGATAATTTTCGTCACCGGCATGATATCGAACAGGCTTATCTGCATGCCATCGCCAACGCGTCTAATGAAATTATCATCGCCAGCGCTTACTTTCTGCCAGGCGGCAATTTCCGCCACGCGCTCAGCGCGGCCACTCGGCGCGGCGTCCGTGTGGTATTGCTGCTACAAGGCAGGGTGGATCACCGCTTACTGTATTACGCCACGCATGCACTATACGGGAGCCTGCTCGATGCCGGCATCGAAATTCACGAATATCACAAGAGTTATTTGCATGCCAAGGTGGCGGTGGTAGATCGGCGCTGGGCTACCGTGGGCTCTTCCAATATCGATCCATTTAGCCTGTTGCTGGCGCGGGAGGCCAACGTGGTAGTGAACGATGAGTCATTCGCGGCTGAATTGCGCTCAAGCCTGGAGCAGGCGATGATTGAGGGATCAACACGGGTGTTGCGGGAGAGCTGGAAAAGACAATCCTGGCTCATCAGTGCAAGGAGTTGGGCGAGCTACTACGTAGTACGTTATTTGCAGGGTCTGGTGGGTTATGCTTGGGAAAACGACCTACCCGAGTATGGCAAATAACGCAGTATGCGAATACCCCTTATCTCCCAGACAGGTTTCATGATGACACCGGAAATGCACAGCCAGATAGTTGCTGCCGCTGCCCAGCTACGAGCAGGTGGGGTAGTGGCTTTTCCAACAGAAACCGTCTATGGCCTGGGGGCAGATATCTCTAATCCATCTGCAGTGCGGCGTATATTCGAAATAAAAAAGCGGCCTATCGATCATCCACTGATTGTTCATTTCGCTGATGCAGCGCGGCTACAATACTGGGCGGAGGAGGTACCGGAAGCCGCCTGGCGATTGGCCGAGTGCTTCTGGCCGGGACCGCTGACATTGATATTGCCGCGCAGTTGCCATGTGCCATCGAGTGTCACTGGCGGACAAGACATGGTGGGACTACGGATACCAGACCATCCTATCGCGCTTGCCTTGTTGAACGAACTAGGATCTGAAAAAGCGCTAGCCGCACCCTCAGCCAATCGCTTTGGGCGCATTAGTCCGACGACAGCAGCACATGTGCGCGAGGAGCTGGGTCATGCCGTAGACATGATTTTGGATGGCGGTGCATGCGCGGTTGGCTTGGAGAGCACGATCGTCGGTTTCAGTGGTCAAACTGCCACGATACTACGACCCGGCGGGGTTTCGCTAGCCGCGTTAGCAGAAGTGTTGAATGGAAAAATAGTCTTGCCGCAAGTAAAGAATTCCACAGTGCGTGTGCCGGGTGCTCTTGTTTCCCACTACGCTCCACTAACGCCGCTCGAAGTGTGGCCGACTAAAATTTTGTGGCAGCGTGCACATAAACTGGAAGCACAGGGACGGAGAGTGATGATAATAGGATGGTCAGAGCCGGAGCCGGATCCAGTCAGCCCAGAAAACAAAAACATTGCCTATTTCCTCATGCCGTGCAAAGCGGCAGCCTACGGCAGTCGGCTATATGCAATCTTGCGCCGCTTCGATCACGGGCGGTTCGATTATCTGCTAGCGGAAGCGCCACCTGATGACCCGGCCTGGCTGGCGGTTGCAGACCGGTTGCAGCGCGCAAGCCACACGTCATTTGATAAGTTGCAGGATGATGATTACGGCAAGGGAAATACCCCAGATGAAAACAGACATGAATAATGAAATCCGTGCAGTATTATTCGACGTCGACGGCACATTAGCCGATACCGAGCGTGACGGTCATCGCCCTGCCTTCAATGCTGCATTTGCAGAGCTTGGACTCACTTGGGACTGGGACGCAGAACTCTATGGTAAATTATTGACAATTACTGGTGGCAAGGAACGCATTCGTCATTATATGGAAAAATATGCCCCGGATGAGTTGCGCAGGAACGGGCTGAACGACTGGATCGCAGGCTTGCACAAGACCAAAACTAGACATTTCGTGGCTTTGCTTGATCGCGGTGAAATTCCTTTGCGTCCTGGCGTCGTCCGCCTGATCCATCAGTTGCGCGAAGCAAAAATAAAAATCGCCATTGCTACCACTACCTCGCCGGAGAACGTAACCGCGCTGTTAAAATCTACTTTGGGAGAGAGGTCTCCCGACTGGTTTAGTGTAATTGGTGCAGGCGATATCGTTCCAGGGAAAAAGCCTGCGTCAGATATTTATCTTTGGGTGCTGGATCAACTTGGGTTGCCGGCGCGGCATTGCATTGCGGTGGAAGATTCTGAGAACGGGCTGATAGCTGCTCTGGCGGCTGGTCTTAACACGGTGATCACGGTCAGTGACTACACGCGTCATCAGAACTTCAACGGGGCTGCACTGGTGTTGTCGAACTTGGGTGAACCGACGCAACCATTTGCCGTGCTGGCGGGAAATGCGCAGGGCAGGAGATGGGTGGATGCGGAGATGCTGGCCGAGCTGAATAGCTAATATAGTTATCGTTTCTATTTGTATTTATGATGGAATTGTCATCTAGAACGGGTAGAATCGGGGGTTGTCTGCTCTTGGCAGAGAAATGCTGAATCAATGTGCAGTGCGTTATTTCTACCTGAAGCACATCCCCGTGAGGGACACCAGGCTCTGTGACTAAAACCAGTGAGGCGTCAAATGAAAAAACCATTAATCGGTATCATTATGGGCAGCAACAGCGATTGGAGCGTGATGCAGCATGCCGCAAGCCAGTTACGTGATTTCGCCATACCCTACGAAGCGCAGATAATTTCCGCTCACCGTACTCCTGATATTGCATTTGAATATGCGCAAACTGCCATTGCCCGTGGCTTGCGCTGCATTATCGCTGGTGCCGGCGGTGCTGCCCATCTCGCCGGGGTGTTGGCAGCTAAAACAACCCTGCCGATTCTGGGCGTACCGGTTCCCTCCAAACATCTGCAAGGGCTGGATTCACTGCTTTCAATTGTGCAGATGCCCAAGGGCATTCCAGTCGCCACTTTTGCCATTGGCGAGGCTGGAGCCGCTAACGCTGGTTTGTTTGCAGTGGCTCTGCTGGCTCTCTCCGATCCGGCGATAGCCGAGCAACTCGAGGCTTTCCGAAAAACGCAGGCAGAAAGGGTCAGGGCGATGACCCTGCCCGAACTTGAGTAGGCCTAACGTGAATTTGAATTCATCTGAAACACCATTATTTGAATCTAATCTTGTCAGTCTCGAATTTCTACATCGCGGCAAGGTGCGCGACATCTATGCGGTGGATGAAGACAAGTTACTGATCGTCCAAACTGATCGGCTGTCAGCATTCGATGTGATCCTGCCGACCCCGGTGCCAGACAAAGGCCGAGTGCTCACTGCCATGTCCAACTTCTGGTTCGAGAAACTTGGTCACATTATTCCCAATCATCTCACCGGTATTGCTCCTGAATCAGTGGTAGCGGTGACAGAACGTGCCCAAGTGGCTGGTCGTGCGTTTGTGGTGAAGCGACTACAACCGCTGCCGATAGAGGCCATTGTGCGCGGCTACGTGGTCGGTTCCGGCTGGAAGGATTATCAAAAGACCGGCACAATCTGCGGCATCACACTTCCTGCTGGATTGCAGGAAGCTGCCAGGCTGCCGGGTGGCGCGATTTTTACGCCCTCGACCAAAGCGGTAGCAGGTGCGCATGATGAAAATATTTCATTTTCTGAAGCGGAGAAACTGTTGGGCCGAGAGCTGGCCGCGCAAGTACGCGACAAGGTCCTCGCCCTCTACACCGAGGCGGCAGATTTTGCTGCGACCAAGGGTATTATCATTGCGGATACCAAATTTGAGTTCGGTCGAGATGATGCAGGCAAGCTCTATCTGATCGACGAGGCGCTCACCCCGGATTCATCCCGTTTCTGGCCGGCCGACCAGTATGCACCGGGGGGGAATCCACCCAGCTATGACAAGCAGTTTGTGCGTGATTGGCTGGAAACACAGGACTGGAACAAAAAAGCACCTGCCCCCGCGCTGCCTGCTGAGGTACTCGTGCGGACCACAAAAAAATATCAAGAAGCCCTGCGTCGGCTGATAGGATAATTTGCCAGGAAGCAGGAGCGTCTCCTCAGGCGTGAGGGTGGTACAAAGCTGCACAAGACGCTGGCTATTCGCGCCTGAAAGTATTCTTATAAAAATAGCATTCCGTTTTAATCCTGAAAAATCCCGGTCAGCATCTTGGTTCCCAGCAGATAAAGCAGCACCACAAAAATTTTCCTGAGCGTATTGGTCTGCACGACATGGGTGATTTTTGCACCCAGCGGCGCAGTCAGCATACTGGCTAGTACGATCCACCCCAGTGCCGGCAAATAGACATACCCCAGACTGTAGTCCGGCAACAGTTGCGCTTGCGCCATACCGTTGGCGATATAGCCGATGGCTCCCGCTACAGCGATGGGAAAGCCCGCTGCTGCTGCGGTGCCGATGGCATGTTGTAGTCTGACATTACAGATGGAAAGGAACGGCACAGTCAGCAACCCACCACCAATCGCGACCAAGCTCGAAACCGCACCGATCACATTGCCTGCTGCAAACATCCCCGCCCTGCCCGGAAGTTGACGGCTGGATTTGGGGGCGATTCTGAACAGCATCTGGGTGGCAGCGCAAAAAATGAATACGACAAAAACCACACTCAGAAACTGGCTGGATAGCGCACCTGCCAGCGTTGCTCCGCCCAAGGTGCCGACGACTATTCCCGGTGTCATATATTGCACCACTTGCCAGTTCACTGCGCCGTGGGCCTGATGGATACGCAGACTGGAGAGGGAAGTAAAAATGATTGCTGCCATGGTGGTGCCGAGGGCAAGATGCAAAACGCGGTCGACGGGAAAATGCTGGGCGCTGAAAATGAAAGTGAGCACTGGCACCATGATTAACCCGCCACCGATGCCTAGCAGTCCGGCGAAGAAGCCGACCATTGCACCCAGCAACAGATAAGCTGGCCACCATTCCATGTTACGTTTTCCCCCGTTTGATATTCCGTTTCAGCACTTCCGGTGGCTAGTGCCAATTAGTTGCAGGCGGGTCATTATAAAATTCCCATGATAAATTTCCACTCTGCCGGATCTACTGGTGTGATGGATAAGCGATTGCCTGTCTGCAGAATGCGCATATTGACCAAGTCCGGGTAACTCCGTAGCTCCTTGATGCCGACCAGGCGAGTTTTTTTGACAAAGCTTACATTTACGTTGAACCAGCGTGGGTTTTGCGAGGTGGCCTTCGGGTCAAAATATTTGCTGGCAGAATCGAACTGGGTGGCATCGGGGTAAGCGAGCTTGCAGACCTCGGCGATGCCGACGATACCCGGCTCGGCACAGCTCGAATGGTAGAAAAAAACCTGGTCGCCGATGCGCATCTGGTCGCGCATGAAATTGCGCGCCTGATAGTTGCGTACGCCATACCACGCAATGGTTTGTCCAGGCATCGTCGCAAGGTCGTCGACGCTCACGTCGGAAGGTTCAGACTTCATCAGCCAGTAGCGCATAGTTCTGGAGATAGTGTTGGGTTGCAATAAACAAAAAAAGCGGCATGGCCGCTTTTTTGCGTTCTAAAAATAAAGTTCCCCGCAAATGCCGTCAGGCCTTTATCTTGAACCTTAGGGTCCAAGGTGGTCGCTTGCCGGATGCATCAGGCGCTTCCACATGGGACGCGCACAACAGCATCACTATGGTTCGCAACCAATACTCAAAGAATGGTTCAAAGAATATGGGTCTAAACGAACACCGCAGGGAACAACCGTGATCCACTCCGTATTCAAGTAGAAATCTGGTGAAGCTGGCCTAAGAACCGTGTAACTCTGGCTAAAACAACTTGTCCTGTTCCGGCATCGCCGCATCAAGTGCTGCCTGCATGCGGTCGATTCTACGCTTAAATTCACCCATGTCAAAACCTCCCCTAATTTTCGTGGTGAGCAGTTCATGGGTAATATTGAGTGCCGCTATGATGGCAATGCGTTCAGAACCAATGACCTTGCCGCCATCTCTAATTTCACGCATTTTTTTATCAAGGTAAGACACTGACTGGAGTAACTCCTCTCGTTCCTCATCAGGACAGGCGACGCGGAATTCGTGTCCCATAATGGTAGCGTTCATGGATTTAATGGCACTCATTGTTCGTCTTCAGGGAGTTGGGTCAAGAGGGTTTCCAGGCGCATGGTTGCAATGCTTATTTTTTCAGACAAGTGTTTATTTTCGCTAGTGGCACTAGCTAGTTGCTGGCGCAACTGGATATTTTCCGATCGCAAGCGACGACACAATTGCACAAATTGGTTTATTTTCTCTTCCAAGGATTTCAGTTCTGCTTCCATCGGCGCACTATAGTTTGAAAATCCTTATTAAGTCAACTGGTAACAGGGTTTATCAAATGTTATTTCCAGAAATTCCTCTCGCCACGATAAGACTGGCGGTCAATATTTCAAACCGGATTTGCCGATTCTGGTAGAATCCGTGCCACGTTTAAGGTGCCCAGTTAAGTGAGGTTCATTAACTGGGTTAAACGGGAACCAGGTGAAATGCCTGGGCTGCCCCCGCAACGGTAAGCAAGCGTGGACATATCCACCATGCCACTGTGAATTCTCCAATTCATGGGAAGGCGATATGTCAAATCTTGTGAGCCCGGATACCGGCCTTTAGCGCGTATGGAAATATCGCGTGGGGCGGTATCCTGATCGACGTTTTCTCTTCGTTCATGTAATTCCCTCTGTGGTATTTCCTTGTCTGTCACAACAGCAGACGGCGGGTCTGTTCAGCCTAAAGAAACCCCATGGCGTTATCCATAGGTTTTCTTTTGGTGAATTACTGCGAGGAATGACACATGAAATTAGTACGATTGTTGGCTTTGGGGTTGATAACATCTCAGGTTACTTTAGTGATGGCGAGCGGCAACTCGCCAGCGAAGCTTCCGGAGCTCACAATCTATGGAGGGAACCGCATTCCCACATCCAGAGAATTAACTAATCTTCGCATCAATACGGTCAAGCTGAAGGTCGAGGACAATGACTGGAAGACCGTGTTGCAGGAGCAGGTGCAGATAAACGAGACTGGACCGGGCGGCCCAGTCTCTCTGTTTATGCGGGGTTCCAATTCAAACCAGACGCTGTTTCTGATAGACGGCATGAGAATGTCATCAGCCACTACCGGAGCACCAAACTTTGCTGCAATTGCCCCAGGTCTGCTGTCTTCGGTGGACGTGATTCAGGGCGGAACGTCGGCAGCTTTCGGCTCCAATGCGGTGGGAGGGGTAATCCGCGGCAACATTGATATTCCGGTAGGGTTAATGGTGTCAGCCGGGGCTGGCTCAAGGTTCTCGGAGAGGACGGCCGCGAGCCTGGGAGCACGCGGGGATTCATATTACGCCGGAATCCGGATGGTGCAGGACATCATTCATCAAGGATCTGCGATGAATAGAAACGATACTTTTGGTTCTTTTAACCCGGACAACGATCCGCGCAAGCGCTTGGGTATCGTGGCCAAGGCAGGCGGCTGGATAACGCCCGATTTTCAGGTGGAAGCTACCGCACTGACTTCTGCGGCCAAAACCTCATTCGATGCTTCTCCTACGAGTAACGATGTGAACCTGCAGTCAATTTCGATGGCGAATCTCAGGGGGATCTATTCGCTACCACAGAATTTCAGCATCATGGCCACATACGGAGGATCTCTCGATAGATCGACGGTGCGCGGAGCCTATCCAGCAATATTTAATACTCAATCCCTCCAGGCAACTGTGCAACTGGAGAAAAAACTGAGTTTCGGACGAGTGTTTGTCGGGATGGATCACGAGATTCAGAAGGTGACCAGCACCACGCAATTCACTACTAGCAATCGGACCAACGTGGCAGGATTCATCGGGTCGCAATTGAATACCGGGCGGCATGTGGTGGAGGGCATGTTGCGCCACGATGACAATAGCCAGTTTGGGAGCTATAACACCTACTCATTTTCACTTGCGCGCAAGCTGGGTGATGCCTGGCGGATAGGGGCGGTCACCTCGTCGTCATTCAAGGCGCCAACCTTTAACGATCTTTACTGGCCGATGGCTTGGGGATTCGGCGGCAACCCCAATCTCAGACCAGAACGCGGCCTGATGCACGAGGCATTCATATCGTATGATCAGAACGGTACCAGCTATCGACTGGGTTATTTCATCAACAACATCCAGGATGCCATCGTAATTAACGGGATATTTTCGCAGATGGAGAATATTTCTCACGCTCGGATCGACGGAGTCGAGTTCAACGGAGTCCAACCGATCGGCAAGAGCTGGACGGTACGAATCAACGCAACCGGTCAGAATCCGCAGAATGAACAGACCCACACCACGCTTGCGCGCAGGTCCAAGGTGTTTGGAACGACGGTGCTACGTTATGCCTCCGGGAATTTCTCCGCCGAGGCGATAGCAAGAGGAGAGGGACTACGCTACGACGATATGGAGAATACCCACAAGCTACCGGCGATGGTGATTGCGGGTTTCAGCGCGGCGTACAAGCTCAATCGGGGCCCCACTGTGCGAGTCCAAATCGACAACCTGTTCGACAAGAAGTACCAACCGGCAGTTGGTTTTAACGGGATTCCGCGAACTGTCTGGGCAAGCGTCACGCACACCTTTTGAACACTGCTGCCGGCAATTCCAGCAGCGCTGCTTTTCTCATTTCCCCTCGATTCTGCTATTGTGCGTCCATGCAAAATGCACTAATCATGACTGGCCGCCAGTTATACGCACGTTTGACAGACTACGTTGCGCCTTACCGGGGTACATTTGCGCTGGCACTGCTTGGTATGGTGGTGATGGCGGCAACCGAACCTGCGCTACCGGTACTACTGAAGTTGATGCTGGACGGAACGCTCGTCAACCAGAAGCATGAATTGGTGCAGTTGGTGCCGCTGGCAGTTATTGTGTTTTTTGCGGTGCGTGGAGTGGCGAGCTACCTCAGTATCTATGTACTTAACTGGGTGAGCGGCAAACTGGTGACGGATTTACGCGTAACCATGTTCGATAAGTTGTTGATGCTGCCTGCCCGTTATTACACCGATCATGCCAGTGACAATCTTGTTGCCACAGTCACCTTTGACGCGAGTCGTACCGTTCATACCGCCACTGGTACGATATCCGTGCTGGCGCGGGATACGCTGACCATCATTGCGTTGCTGGCGTGGATGCTTTATCTGGATTGGAAATCCGCGTTGCTGGCGTTGTTGCTGATCCCGATGATCATGCTGATTATGCGGCTGGGCAATGGTCAGCAACAGAAAAGTGGTCAGGAAACGGAGAAAACGCTGGACGGCATGACCCGGGTATTACAGGAGTCGATCAAGAACTACAAAGTGGTCAAACTTTACGGAGGCCAGCAGTACCAGAGCCAGCGCTTCCGGAATGAAGTCGACCGGTCGCATCGTTCCGCCATGAAACAGGCCAATGCCAAGGCTTTCATTGCATCGCTGATACAAATTGCCGTCGGCGTGGTACTGGCGGTTGCCATCTACCCTGCCACCCAGCAGGCTGCCACTGATGGAGCTACGGCAGGCGGTTTTGTTTCACTCAGCATGACCATGCTGCTGCTGATCTTGCCGGTCAGACGCATCACCGCTATTCACATGTCTCGACACCAAGGATTGGCCGCCGCTAGAAGTACATTCTCATTGCTGGATCAGGCGACCGAGCCGGATGCGGGAACGGTTGCTATCGGCCGTGCACAGGGGGAATTGCGTTTCGAACAGGTCGGTTTTCACTGTCACCTGCAAGCAGGTGCTGCACTGGAAGGCATTACGCTGACGCTACTGCCAGGTGAGACGGTAGCGTTGGTGGATCCGGTCGATAGCGGCAAGCTTATACTGGCCGATCTATTGCCGCGTTTTTTCCAGCCTGATACCGGAAGAATTCTGCTCGATGGCCAAGATCTGGCGACCCTCACATTAACCAGCCTGCGCGCCAACATCGCACTGGTATCATGGGAGATGAGGCTGTTCAATGATACAGTGGCAGCCAACATTGCTTATGGCACAATGGGGCGTGCCACCGAAGCGGATATCATCGCTGCAATGCATGCCGCGCATGCGGCAGAATTCGTTCGAGAGTTACCGCAGGGACTGCAAACCGTGGTGGGTGAAGAGGGTGTGCAGCTTTCCGATGGACAGCGTCTGCGTATCACCATTGCCAGGGCATTGCTGAAAAATTCACCCATTCTGATCCTGGACGAAACGTCACCGTCACCGGCACCAGACTTTAAGCTCGGACAGCAGGAGCAGGCTGCGCTGGTAACTCTGATACAAGGCCGCACTACCATCATCATCGCACAGCATCCATCCGCTGCGGCAGAAAAAGCGAATCGCATCATCCTGTTGCAACAAGGTCACATTACTGCAATCGGCAGTCATTTGGAGTTGCTGGCAAAAGAAGAAATTTACGCCGGGATTTTCCGGACGTAATCATCATCCCCATTGCTACTGGTTTCCCCATGTGAATATTCCGGCACCCATTTTGTCAGCCACTGCCTGACCTCTGCATCGCTTAACACCGGGTGCCCGTCAATCCACGCTATCAATTCCAGCAGCCATTGCATATCAACTGCACGCGCGCAGGCGATACGCAGTTTAGTGTGGTGGGTAGGCAGGGTATTTTCATCATCGGCTAGCACCTCCTCATAGAGCTTCTCTCCCGGGCGCAAACCGCTGTAAACAATCTTGATATCTTCCTCGCTCAAGCCGGACAGGCGGATCAGGTCTCTTGCCAGATCAGCGATTTTTACCGGTTCACCCATATCCAGTACAAAAATTTCTCTGCCACCCTGCCCTCCTCCCATCAATCCTGCCTGCAGTACCAATTGTGCCGCCTCAGGTATGGACATGAAATAGCGCGTAATTTCCGGGTGAGTGACGGTGATCGGCCCACCCCTGGCAATCTGTTCGCGGAATTTTGGAATCACGCTGCCCGTGCTACCCAGCACGTTGCCAAAACGTACTGTCACGAAACGCGTGCCTGGCATCTCACCATCTTGAGCATTTTTTTCAGCGGTTAAAACGGATTGTTGCAGCGCTTGACATACCATCTCCGCCAAACATTTACTGGCACCCATAACGCTGGTGGGATTGACCGCTTTATCGGTTGAGATCAGCACAAATTTTTCCACGCCGCATTTAATTGCCATTTGCGCCAGAATGTGAGTTCCCATGACATTGTTCTGCACCGTCTCCCAGGCGTTCTCCTGCTCCATCAACGGCACATGCTTGTAAGCAGCAGCATGGAACACCACCGTTGGCCGAAACTGTGCAAACACCTGCGCCAGTCGGGCAGAGTGTCTAACATCCCCGATCATAAACGCCATCGGCATATCCGGAAAAATGGAGCGGAATTCCTGCTCAATGTTGTAAAGCGCAAGCTCGTTCAACTCAAAAAATACCAAGCGAAGTGGGTCGAATTTCGCGATTTGCCGGCATAGCTCCGATCCGATCGAACCGCCTGCTCCGGTAATCAATACGGCTTTCCCTGTTAGTAAGTCATGCAATCCTTCATTGTCCAGCGTCACAGGGTCACGCCCCAGCAAGTCATCCAGCTCAACATTGCGGATTTGCGATATGGTGACTTTTCCGCTAATCAGGTCGTCATAAGAAGGTACAGTCAACGCTTTCACTCCCGCAGCGGAGCATATTTCCAGTGCCCGGCGGCGATCACCGTGAGCAGCAGATGGCATGGCAATAATGGCATGAGCAACGTTCAGCTTTTCCGCCACAGCAGGTAACTCATCGATTCGTCCCAACACTTCCAGGCCGTGCAGAATCAACCCGCGCCTTCGTTGATCGTCGTCCAGCAACCCCACTACCCGCCATTCGATGCTGCGGGAAAGCTCTTTCACCAGACCGACCGCAGCATCGCCCGCACCTAGCACCAGCACAGGATTGCCTTGCAGGCCTTTTAGCCCGTAGAGTCGGCGTTCCTTCCATAGTCGGTAGATAAGTCGGCTACCGCTCATCATGAACAAGAGCAGAATCGGATCCAGTATCAACACTGAGCGCGGCACCCCAGTGAGTATTTGCAGCAGAAACAACCCCAACGGCACCGCTGCTGCACCTGTCAGAACCGCCAGCAGGATACGCCGCAAATCAGGCAGGCTCGCGTAACGCCAGATGCCACGATACAAACCAAACCACAGAAACGCTGCTGCCTGAATCGGGATCACCCATAGCAGAGTTTTCTTTAGCGACTCCAAGTGTAAGTGAGGGATGTCGAAATTAAAACGGAATAAATGCGCCAGCCACCACGCTGCGACGATCACGATGAGGTCGTGAGTAAATGCAATGAGTCTGCGTAAATCCGGGTTATGCTGGGGCATCCTGTCAGTCGCCGCAGCGACGTTTCCAATAACAGTCAGAAATAACCATCATCATCAGATAGGCTCCACCCCACGCTATACCGATTTCTAACTGAATAGCGGCGTCTTGCCCCACTGCCCAAACCGCGCTGGCACCTGCAGCCAGCATCAGCATATAACCGAACAGCGCTGTATTGCGATGTCCGAACCCGCTTTGCACCAGACGTTGGTAATGATGCTCACGGTGTGCCTGCCAGATTTTTTCACCATGCAAGCAACGTTTTGCGAGTGTAGCCGTGGCATCGGCAATGAACGGTGAGAATACCAGCAGTGGCAACCACAGTGGCCACAGACCATCGATCCAGCCCATCACACCGAATGCTGCTGCCAGGAATCCCAGTGGGATCGAACCTGCATCACCCATGAAGATGCGCGCCGGATGAAAATTGAACAACAAGAAAGCTGCGGCAGCGGCAGCAATACATAAATTTAGCACAGCAAAAGTTTCATTCCCGGCAAGCCATGCAGTCAGGCCGTAACAGCTAAAGCCGATCAGCGTCATGCCCCCTGCAAGACCATCGGAGCCATCCATGAAATTATAAAGATTGGTCACCCAGACGACTGCGACTGTGGTTACGGCTGCGATCATCCATCCATGTGTACCAGCTAGAAGGGCCGTGGAGAAACAGGCTGCGGCCGAACCATGCATTAGTAACCGCCACCAGACCGACAGGCCAAATACGTCATCGGCCAGAGATATTGCCACCAGCAAACTAACGCCCATCCACACTGACAAAGGTAGCTCGGTGGGAAGCAAAGCCACCCACGAGGCTAGCACCCCCAGCATCAAACTGACACCGCCAATTCGGGGAACTGGTTTGATATGGAGAGAGCGGGAATTGGGGTAATCCAGCACCTTGAGAGCATTCACCCTCATTAGCAGCCAGATCAAGGCGAACGTCACCGCAAACGAGAACATCGGTGCAATAACGAACTGAGAAGGAATAGCGACCATAATGTGGGATTATACCCGTCGACGCTGCCAACCATGATTTTCCGTGTCACCCTCATAGAGAGCTATTTAACCCACTGAATAAATAAGGTAATCCAACAGATATGTCGGAGGCAATTTGATTAATTCAGGTACGATTACCCTGCTCCCGAAAATGCTGCACCGTTTTAACCAGTCCCTGCTCCAATGTATATGTCGGTGACCAGCCCAACTCTCCACAAATTTTAGCGCTGTCAATGCATAATGAGCCAAACAGACGATCAACCTCGGCAGATTTTCTGACGAGTCCTGCAGCCAGCCGCATCAATGACGGAGGTGCTGGCCACAAACACACAGACTTTTCTAACGTCTGTGCCATTTGTGTGATCAACTGTGCAATGGAAACATCCTTGCCATCGTTTAGCAGATAGGTTTTTCCAGCTGCAGCGGGGTGCGTCAGACAGGCGGCAATGGCGCTGGTGAGATTACCAAGATAAATGAAGCTGCGGTAGTTTTCTGCCAAAGCAAATGGCAAAGGAATGCCACGATCCGTCATCTGCAACAGTCGTAGAAAATTGCCTTTCACACCGGGGCCATAAACCAGCGGACAGCGTAGTACTACCACTTCCAACCCAGTTTCGGCGGCGATGTGAGCTAGCGCCTGTTCTGCTTCCCACTTTGAAATGGCATAGGGATCCTGGGGATTGACGGGGGAAGTCTCATCAAACGGCGCATCTGGCAGAGTGCTTTCGCCGTTGACCTTGATCGAACTTAAAAAAACCAAGCGCTGGATGCCGGAACGCGTTGCCGCTCGTGCCAAGGTTTGGGTACCTAGCGTGTTGGTGCGACGAAACTCTGTCAACGGGTTTCGTGCATAATCGCGCATTACATGCACGCGAGCGGCACAGTGAACAATAACCTGTACGCCGAGAAGGGTGTCGCGCCAATCGGTACTAGCGCCACACTCAGCCACGATGCGGTAATCTACCCCCGGCACAGGAGCATCGGACAAACTCCGCACCGTGCCAACCACATCAAAGCCGTGCATCGCAAGATGGGTACACAAGGCCCCGCCAATGAAGCCCGAGGCGCCAGTCACCAACACCTTCACAAGGAGATCACCATACAGAGTAGAACAAGAACAAGGCTATCACCATCAGAGATAGCTATCTCGGAATCGAAATTGAATAGATGGATTCAAGCCTGGAATACACAACGGTACTGTGACTGCAAATAAATTTTATGTTTACATTGCATTGCGTGATTTATATGAGTGTCTATTTTAATGACCAAACTGCTGAAAACACCTCATACCGACGATCCTACTTAAGAACTTGGCATCATCACGGATTCAACAATCTTCACTGCTACCCCAATTTTTCCGTCTTCTTGAGGATCGATTCGAATAATCTCTCCGTCGCACTTGAGCATCAGTTTGCCCCCTAGACTATCGAACTCCACCGTAAAATTAATCTGGTTTCCGAGCATATAAGATGCGTTGGTTTCAAAATACACTCCCGATGCACTAATATTACGCGTAACGCCTTCTGCATTTCCCAAATTCACAGGAAGCTCACTAGGAATCCGTTCCTCTTTTCTTTTCGTTTTCGGCGATGAATTCATAGTTTATTCAATAGATTTGGTTAAAACCACTGTCTCTAAACGATGGTTTTGATTTTAAATATGTTGACTCATGCCCGTTTAACTTGGTGCAATTAACCGACTTTGGTCGTCTGCATCCAAGCTGCGCTAACCCACCTACTTTTAGTATGCGATAGTTTGGTTGCGATTCCATGTCAAAGTTTCATCAACAGCTAAGTTTTTGTCTTATTCAGTTCCTGCTTGTTCGCATAATCCCATAGCCCCAACCTGGAGGTGACGCCAAGTTTTCCGTAGATCGAGCTGAGATGGTTACGCAAAGTGCTTTCGCTTACATGTAGCCTTTCCGCTACGGCCCTACCGGTCTCCCCAGCATGAGCCGTTAGAATCTCCACGATTTCCCTCTCTCTTGGGGTGAGAGCTTCAAATTTTTCCTGTTCTGGATTACATTTTTTTGGGGGCTTTCGACGAGAAAGTTCGAGAACTAGTCGGGTGGTACCCGCACGATCCAGCCAAAACTGATCCGCATGAACTTTCTCAATCGCTCTTAAAATTGTTTCCACCGCTTCTTCTTTTCCAATGATACCTCTGGCACCGTTAAGCATAGCTCTATCATGCACCGAGAAATCGCCTGCCCCTGTAAAGATTAGAATTTTTGCCTTGGTTTTGGCAATTAATTGTGGAATAGCGTTTATCCCTTCCTCTATATTGAAATCCGAGTCAAAAAGGATTACGTCAGGAAATAATTGCTCCACTTGGGAGAAGACTTCGGAGCAACCAGTGAATTTCCCAATCACTTCCATCCTTGGTCTCTGACTATCGATTAACTTTTCCAATCCAAAAAGCAGGTGGATTCAACTCTGAAGTGCAACTTTTCTAAGTGAATTTAGGTGGCGAGCTGCGTTAATATCGGAGCCACTTAAACGACCAAGTAAAAGGAGCACAGATGAAGAAA
>VFJL01000023.1 GCA_009886095.1 Nitrosomonadales bacterium
GACCTAGAAAAGTACTAGGATTTAGATCGGCGCATGAGGTATTCTTCGGGGTGGAAATAAGCTACACCAAACAACCATTGGTTGTTGCACTTCGAACTTGAATCCACGTATTTTAAATAGCCATAGGAGAATTGTGCTTATTTTATAGAAGGACTGTACCGTTCTTGTATTTTGCTTTCTTATTGTTCGTTAGTTCATGTATTTAATGTACTATGATGCTATTCCAATTGCCGTGCGGCCAGAGTAACCATACCGTTTCCGGCTTGACCATATTTCTTCGTATGCCCTATATTGACCGATGTGCGGAAGATAAAATATAAAGCTCAATATAGAATTCGGCACCTTATTTCGTTTTATTGCATAAGTTTTAGAGGCACACATTAGTTATTTTGTAATTTCTCCGTAATCGTATTGTCATCCAATATGTTTATACTTTTTGTTGTTCTGCAACTCCATGAGCGGATCCGGGGGTCATAAGATGAATCGCTGGTACATTCAAAAACGCGTGCGAGCAGTTTGTGGCTTCACGCTACTCGAGTTGCTGGTCGTAATGGTTATCATAGGTCTGCTGGCCAGTTATGTGGCACCCAAGTATTTTTCACAGGTAGGCAAATCTGAAGTTAAGGCAGCGCAGGCTCAAATTGATGCGCTTGAAAAAGCATTGGATCAATACCGTCTCGACACCGGGCATTATCCGGCCACTGAACAAGGACTGACCGCTTTGGTAACGCGTCCATCCAATGAGCCCAAATGGCAGGGGCCTTATCTCAAAAAAGGAACGCCACCTGACCCATGGGGAAAGCCATATATCTATAAATATCCGGGAGAACGCGCGGAACTGGATTTGTATTCTTACGGTAAAGATGGTCAGCCGGGTGGCACGGGTGAATCGGCAGACGTCACGAATTGGTAGATTGAGATGCGCTATGAAGTGAAAGCTGTGCTTTCCGGGAAGGGCACGGTATTCCTGGAACTTGACGCGGATAGCGAGGATGAGGTTCGCCACCAGATTGCGGCGCAGGGCGGAATAGTGCTGAACGTGCGGCGGAGTTTTGCCAACTGGATACCAAAAGCCAGGTTGCGTTTCCCGCTGGCACATTTCAGTCAAGAACTGCTTTCCTTGCTGGCAGCGGGGCTCAGTTTGGTGGAGAGCATCGAGACGCTGTTGGAAAAGGAGGAGGATGCCGGTGTGCGGAACGTCATTCAAGGGCTTCTTGCACGGATCTATGAAGGCGTTACTTTTTCACATGCGCTGGAATTTTATCCGCAAGTATTCCCGGCGCTCTATGTGGCAACTGCACGGGCGAGCGAGCGTACCGGTGATCTGCCCGAAGCATTGACACGTTTTATTGCTTACCAGACGCAGATGGATCTGGTTCGCAAGAAATTGGTTGGTGCCTCGATATATCCAGTGCTGCTGCTGGTGATCGGGTTGCTGGTAGCGTTATTTCTGTTGGTTTTCGTTGTGCCAAAGTTCAGCGCCATTTATGAGGATATTGGAGGAGATCTGCCTTGGCTCTCCGTACTCCTGATTCAGTGGGGACGTTTCGTGCATGAGCACGGCTGGCAACTGGCGGGCGTTGGAATGATGGCGTCATGTTTGATGGTCTATGCCGTGACGCGGCCGATGTTCATGGCGCGAGTGCTACAGCAACTATGGCGCATCCCGGCCATCGGAGAGCACATGCGGGTATATCAGCTTGCCCGTTTTTACAGGACGCTGGGCATGTTGCTGCGCGGTGGCATTCCTATTGCGAAAGCGCTGGAAATGGTGAGCGGTCTACTGCAGCCCCATTTCCGACCGAGAGTAAAAGCGGCTGCCGCAAGTATTCGTGAAGGCAAAACAATCTCCAGTGCAATGGAAATGGAAGGACTGACTACCGCAGTTGGCAGCCGCATGCTGCGGGTCGGAGAGAGAACCGGTCTCATGGGGGAAATGATGGAGCGTATTGGTAATTTTCACGATGAAGAAATTGCACGCTGGATCGAGTGGATGACCAAGCTGATTGAACCATTACTGATGGCTGTGATTGGCGGTGTGATAGGTGGAATCATTATTCTCATGTATATGCCGATATTCGGGCTGGCAGGAAGCATCAATTGATTCAGCCGATGGAAGCCACGATGCAGTCGCCGGCAAAACTGCTGATTGATATGCGGCGGCTTGGCGAGGCGCGTCGCGAAGCCTTGAACCGGGGTGTTCCGGTAATAAATATTCTGGAAGAAACCTGTGGTTATGCACGAAACATACTGATAGAAGAGCTTGGCCGGCTTCTTCGAATGCCCGTGTTGACAATGGAGGATATGAGAACGCTTGATCCGGCATTCGATACACTGTCTTTTAATGAAGCGATCAAGCAGGAGTGTGCATTATTTCGCCGGGAGGGAAAATACTTTCTTGCCGTCGGCAACCCATTTTCACCCAATCTGAGATCATGGGCTGAAGAGAATATTGCTGCGGCGGCAGTATGGCATTTGGTGCATCCGGCCGACCTGTCTGCCTTCTTTGCGCAGCAGGAGAAATCGATGCGTGCGATGGATAGTGTGCTTCCAGCCACGGAACGTAGCGCAGCGCAAACAGGTGTAGAAGATCTTTCCTTAAAGACGATCAATGAAGGCACCAGTCCGGTAGTGAAGCTGGTGCATTCCACACTGTATGACGCGCATAAATCGCAGGCAAGCGACATCCATCTCGAGATGGTGGCCGGTGCATTGTCGATCAAGTATCGGATCGATGGCGTATTGACGCTGATCGGCGTGGTGCAGGGCGCAGACGTGGCCGAACAGGTGATTTCCCGCATCAAGGTGATGTCCGATCTGGACATTGCCGAGCGCCGCGTACCCCAGGATGGCCGTTTCAAAGTTTCAATTCAAGGGCGGGAGATTGATTTTCGCGTTTCGATCATGCCGAGCATGTTCGGTGAAGACGCCGTGCTGCGTATCCTTGACCGGCAGGCACTTGCCGATCATATCGAAGGGTTGACGCTGAACTATCTTGGTTTCGACCAAGCCACGATGATAAGTCTGCGTCGACTAAGTTCTGAGCCGTATGGCATGTTGCTGGTCACTGGCCCAACCGGTAGCGGTAAGACTACGACACTTTATGCTGCGATTTCGGAAATCAATCATGGTCACGACAAGATCATTACGATCGAGGATCCTATCGAATACCAGTTACCTGGTGTGTTGCAGATACCCGTTAACGAAAAAAAGGGACTGACCTTTGTCCGGGGTTTGCGCTCGATTCTGCGTCACGATCCGGACAAGATTATGATTGGTGAAATCCGCGATCCCGAAACAGCGCAGATCGCGATACAGGCGGCACTGACCGGGCACCTCGTCTTTACTACAGTTCATGCCAACAACGTATTTGACGTGATCGGGCGTTTCTCGCATATGGGAGTCGATCCCTACAGTTTCGTTTCCGCACTGAATGGGATTGTCGCACAGAGGCTGGTTCGCCTGCTCTGTACACATTGTGCGGTCGAAGAGCGCCCGGATAACCAGTTGATTGAGGAGTCAGGGATCAGTCCGGAGTTGGCCAGCAGCTTTCGGTTTCGTGCCGGAAAAGGATGTGGGCAGTGCCGGGGCAGCGGTTACCGTGGACGGAATGCGATCGCGGAGCTGCTGATACTTAATGATGAGATCCGTGAGCTCATTGTGGCGCGAGAGCCTATACGGCGAATAAAAGAGGCTGCAAAGTTGAGCGGTACCCGTTTCCTGCGTGAAGCAGCGCTGAACATGGTCAAGGATGGGCGAACCAGTTTACAGGAGGCTAATCGTGTCACGTTTGTGGCGTGATCAAATTCAGGTTTTTTTTGCTCCGGAGCGGGTTGACTTGGTGCGCTCGCGCCGTGGCATGAAGCTGAAACAGGTTGCCCGGCTTACGGCGACCTGCGAGTATGCTCCGGATTTGCCGGTTTGGGAGGGGGCGCTGCAGAAACTGGATCAGATGATTACAAATGCTGCTGGTGCGGAGATTACCATCACCATTTCCAATCACTTTGTCCGGTATACGGTGATACCGCCGCAGACAAAGATTGCCAATCCCGCCGAATTGAATGCGTATGCTATTTTTCATATGCGTGAGGTATATGGAGAGCGGGCCGAAGCATGGGTGCTGGGAGTGAGTTCATGGGATCCATGCAGTGGTGCCATCTGTGCAGCAATAGATCGTGGTCTGCTCGAACGATTGGAAGAGCTTGCCAGACGCCACAAGGTAAAGCTGCAAGGGATAGAGCCCTATCTGACGTCAGCATTTGACCGATGGTGTAAACCGCTTGACGGTAAACGGATGTGGTTTGCCTTGATCGAAACCGGGCGCATCTGCCTTGCCTCATTGTCGGATGGCGCCTGGCAGAGAATATGCAACCAGCGGATATTAGATAATGCCGGGGAAGAGTTGCTTGCGATACTCGATCAGGAAGCGGTACTTTTTTCCAGGCGCAAGCAAGCGGTTGAACAGGTACATTTATTCGCACCGGGACATCCAGATTTGATATTGCCGGATGGTTGCGGCTGGCGAGCTGTCCCATTGCAGACCGTAGGCATGCCTGCACCAGCGCATTTTCCGTCATTAGCCGTGGTCGCGAGTGGAGCAGAATCATGCGCAGCCTGAGGCTTAGATTTCCAGGTGCCGGTCAAGATGCACAGGTCAGTGGAGGTATCGCCGGATATACCTTATTGCTGTTGGGAATAATTGTTTTTATCGGTGTACTGTATCAGCTCAAGGCGGTCATGGATGAGACGGCTTACTGGGATTCCCGCATCACCGGTATCGAACGTATGGTGCAGCGCAAAGTGGCACCGAAGATTTTGTCAGCCTCCGGGAACGTGGAGATAAAGCAGGAAGTTGCAAGAGCAAATGTGGTGCTGAGTCAGATTGATTTGCCGTGGGAAGCACTTTTCGATTCTGTTGAATATGCATCCAGTCTCAACGTCGCTCTGCTATCGTTCCAACCAGATGCGGACGGTCGTATGCTGCGAATTGGTGGGGAAGCAAAAAACATGACGGCGTTACTTGATTTCGTAGGTACTTTGGAGCGTGAATCTGTTCTCGAGGATGCCTATCTGCTCAAGTATGAAGTTAAACAGGATGACCCGCAGCAGCCGATTATTTTTTCCCTGATTGCGTCATGGATCGAATGATTTTGAACAAGATGCTGCTGCGAGCGCGCTGGCAAATGCTGCGGCTCGGTACGGCTGGAAAAATCGGCATAGGGTTATTTGTATTCTCGGCAGTGTTTTTTCTTGCAGCAGTTTTGCCGCGCCGCGAAGAATCAAACGAACTCATGGACAAAGCGAAAGTGATGCAGGTGCGCCTGCGAACCGCACCGGTGTCGGCACCGGGTGGGAAAATGGAAGGTGACCAGGCGCTGCAGATTTTTTATGCTTTTTTTCCGCGCATCGATTCGTCGCCGCTCTGGATCAAGGAACTGGTGCAGGTTGCAGAGCAGAGTGAAGTACAGATCAGCGGAAGCGAATATCGTATGGTGCGCGAAAAGGATTGGAAGCTCGCACGTTATGAAATCGTATTGCCAGTTCGCGGCAAATATCCGCAATTGCGCGCATTCATTGCCGATGCACTGCGTGCTGTTCCCGCAATGGCGCTGGTGGATGTTGCAATCAAACGCGAAAATGTAGAATCTGAGTTGCTTGAAGCGCGTCTCAGATTTAATCTTTACCTGAGTGAAGGCAAGAAATGAAAAGAACCAGGCGAGAACGCACGTTGCTGTTGGGGGGGGCGTTACTGGCAACAATCCTGACTGCTCAGTGGATAAGCGGAGATGATGCAGGCGCGGATCCGGGGCAACCTGCAACGGAAGAGCGGGCTCCATCCAGAGAGCCAGAGACAAGCGCCAAGGGCGACGAAACCAGATATCTTGAACTTGACCGGTTGGAACGTAGAAAATTCAGCGCGCAGGCAGGTGACATTTTCAGCCGTAAATCCTGGGTGCCTCCGCCTCCTCCGGTGAAAGCCGGGTCGCTGCCGCCCCCCCTGCCGCCGCCACTACTATTCAAATACCTTGGTAAAGTGATGGAGGGAGATGAAACACGGGTGTTTCTTTCGCTGTCGGATCGCAATTACATCGTCAAGCAGGGAGAGAGCATCGACAGCCGTTATCGAGTGGATGAGGTGAACGATCATATGATCACATTTACCTATCTGCCGCTTGGCGCAAAACAAACGCTCTTGATCGCGGGCGGGGCAGCGGGGAACATCCGGTGAGAATTAATCGATACATTGCGGTCATCATGCTACTGGTCACGTTTACCGGATGCGCATCGAATAAGGATTTTACCGAAGGTAAACGGCTCATTACCGAAGGCAAGTTAGATACTGGCCTGGCAAGCCTTGAAAGGGCGGCGCGTGAGGAACCGGATAATCGCGAGATTCGCGCAGTGCTCGCGCGGCAGCGCGAGGCAGTAGCCGCAAGTTTGCTGCTTGAAGCCGATAGTGCCAGATCATCGGGCGATCTTGATGTTGCCACTCAAGGATACCGTCGCGTGCTCGAGATAAGCCAGCGCAACGAGCGTGCACAGGCAGGCTTGGAGGCAATTGAGATGGATCGCCGCCATATTGTCTTGCTTAAACAGGCAGGGAAATTATTGGATGACAATGATCATAACGGTGCGGAAGCAAAAATCCGTCTGGTCATGCAGGAGAATCCGATGCAGCGCGATGCCCGGCAGCTGATAAAACGGCTCACCGAGCTGGGATTACATGCCGATAAAATAGAGCCAGTGCTAAAAACAGCTTTTAAGCAACCAATCACCTTGGAGTTTCGTGACACCGGTCTGAAATCCATATTCGAGATCATGGCACGTACCTCGGGCATCAACTTCGTGTTCGATAAAGACGTCAAGCAAGACGCCAAGACAACTATCTTTATCCGCAACAATCACATTGAGGATGTATTCAAGCTGCTGCTCGTGACGAATCAGCTTACACATAAAGTACTCAACGAGAATACAGTGCTGATTTATCCGAATACACCTGCCAAACAGAAGGAATACCAGGAACTGATGCTGCGTAGTTTTTACGTTTCGAATGTGGACGTAAAAGTGATGGTTGCCATGATCAGGGGGCTGGTCAAAACCAAGGACATTCACGTAGACGAGAGGCTGAATCTTTTTGTCATGAAAGATACGCCGGAGGCGATTCGCCTGGTCGAACGGCTGGTGACACTGAACGATCTTGCCGACCCCGAAGTCATGCTGGAGGTCGAGATATTGGAAATCACGCGCTCTGACCTGCTCAATCTTGGCGTGCAGTTTCCCGATCAGATGAAAGTTCAAATGCTTAATACACCCATGGGAGGCCTTCCGGTTGGTGCAAACTTCAATATCAGTCAAGATCAAATACAAGGTGGCGGCATCAGCAGCCGAGGGCTGATCGGAACCATCGTCAATCCGGCGTTGATTGCCAATTTCAAGCAAACGGGTTCAATCGTCAATGTGCTTGCCAATCCGCGTATCCGGGTCAAGAGTCGCGAGAAAGCGAAGATACTTATCGGCGACAAGGTACCAGTTGTCACCTCCAACGCTACCGCTACCGGTGTCATTACCTCGTCAGTAAGTTATCTTGATGTGGGACTCAAGCTGGATGTTGAGCCCGTCATTTCACTTCAGGACGAAGTATCGATTAAGGTTGGTCTCGAAGTAAGCAATATTGTCAAAGAAGTACCGCTTACGGGAGGGGGGCTTGCTTATCAGGTAGGTACCCGCACCGCAGCAACTACGCTATCGCTGAAAGACGGTGAGACACAGGTGCTGGCAGGATTGATTAGCGACGACGAGCGCACCACTTTTTCCAAGCTGCCCGGGTTTGGAAGTTTGCCAGGGATCGGCAGATTATTCACGAACCAGACTAATAACCGCACCAAAACCGAAATTGCACTATTAATTACGCCGCGAATTGTGCGAAATATCGCACGACCGACAAAACTCGACAGCGAGTTCCATTTTGGTACCGAAAATACGATAGGGAAGCCGCTAATGACCGCCGGCAAGGTGGCGGCACGGTCACTTTCGATGTCATCTTCCTCTTCCTCTTCAGCGGGTGTAGCAGCTCCCATAGCCGAGGCCGAGCCAGCCTCAACTGGTGAATTTGGGCAGATTCCCGCCGCTGCCGGAGCTGCACAGCCGAATCTTGCTTTGCTGGCGCCGTCAGAAGTATCGCCAGGCAAGCCATTCTCGGTTAGTGTCAATCTTGCCGGCGGCGAAAACTTGCCAGCTGCAGAACTGGAACTGAATTACGACGCAAGCGCGCTTGAGGCGCTTGATGCGGGAGAGAAATCCGGAACCCGGCTATTGAAGCTGAGTAAGGGTGGAGGATCTGCGGAACTACAGTTCAGAGTTATTGCACAAAAACCGGGTACCACCCAAATCTCCATCCAGAAATTCACATTACAGGGTGGAAATGGAGATACCCCCATACAAATTTCATTACCGCCCGCTGTGAGCATCGATATTCGATGACGGTATGGCGAAAATGAGACCGGTAACAAATCCTGTGATGGGCTCTCCAGTGATGAGGCCTGCAATGAATCCAGTCGGTAGCCACGGCTTTACTCTGGTTGAAATGACAATCGTTGTGGCCATCATGGCAGTATTGGCTTCTTCGGCAATGCCTTTGTATGAACTCAATGTGCAGCGTGAGAGGGAACAGGAATTGAGGGCAGGATTGCGGCAAATCCGGGAAGCGATTGATGCCTATAAGCGCGCAGTAAACGAAGGGCGCATCGCCAAAAAAGCGGATCAATCGGATTACCCACGCAGACTGGAGAATCTGGTTGAGGGCATTCTGGATATCAAAGATTCGGGGGGAAAGCGCAAGATCTATTTTTTAAGGCGGTTGCCGCGTGATCCCATGGCTACCGATTCCGCATTATCTGACGCTGATACCTGGGGCAAGCGTACTTACGAAAGTCCGCCGGACGATCCGCAGGAAGGAGACGATGTTTTCGACGTGTATTCGCGCTCGCGGAAGACCGGTTTGAACGGTATTTCTTACGATAAATGGTGAGCGAAGATGCACAAGGCTTGTTCCAATCCCACTATTAAGATCGAACCAGACAACAGAAAATTCAACAAGATTTCGCTGCCGAAATTGAATTGGAATTGCCCGGGCTTTACGCTGATAGAATTGCTGGTCGTAATGGCGATTATTGCAACTTTGCTCAGCATTGTCGCACCCAGATATTTCAAGTCGCTTGACAGGTCCAAGGAGACGGTATTGCGGCAGGATCTCAACATCATGCGCGATGCCATCGATAAATTTTACGGCGATACCGGGAAATACCCGCTCAGTCTGGACGAGTTAGTGGAGAGGCGATACCTGCGTGCCGTTCCGGTTGATCCATTGACGGAAAGCGCGGAAACCTGGGTTGTGATTTCTCCGCCCAACGATACCGAAGGCGTTTACGACGTGCACAGCGGCTCACCGGAAAAGGCGCAGGACGGCACACCTTACGAGGCATGGTGACAGCCGGAGAGCGAAAAACAGAGTGAGTTGCGGGATGTATAAGGAAAAGGGTTTCACTTACATATGGATGCTGTTTGCAGTCGCACTGGCCGGCATCGTTCTGGCTGGCGCAGGGCAGGTATGGCACACCGAATCATGGCGGGACAAAGAAAAAGAACTTATGTTCGCTGGCGATCAGTTCAGGCAGGCAATCGGGTCGTACTACGAAAGCTCACCAGGCATACCCAAGCGCTATCCGGATTCCCTGGAGAAATTGCTCGCAGACGATCGTTTTCCTGTAGTCAAACGGCACTTGCGGAAAATCTTCCTCGACCCCATGACTGGTACCGCCAAGTGGGGGTTAGTCAGGCAACCTGGTACCGGAATCACCGGAGTTTATAGCTTGTCGACCCAGAAGCCAATCAAACGGGCCAATTTCTCGGAACGCTACGAGTCTTTCGCCAGTGCGGTGAGTTATAAGGAATGGCAGTTCGTTTATTTTCCGGGAACTGCAGGTAGTATTACGGCTCAGCCACAAACTCAGCCACAGGCTCAGCCTAAGCCGCAACCGCATGCAGAATCACAGTCTGGCTCGCCATCTGCAGGCGATACAGCCCCTTTTCCGCCGCATTAGTCAACGTTGATACGACTACGCTCGCCTGCATCGGTCGTCTCTACCCCACTACCCCAGTAAATCATGTCATCTCCGGTTCTGGCACGTTGCTCTCGGACAGCATCTCTCCAAGGCATTCTTGCAAAGCCTCAGAACTCTGTCTACTAGTTCTTTTGACTTATTACATTCACAAAACATTCACAAATCTGCAACACCATCTTAATGGTCTTGTCATGCAATACACCGACAATAAGCAAGTTTCAGAAATTCAGCTGAAATATAAAGTGATGCTGCTAGTTGTAGTCGTATCTACGGCAACAACTAAAACAGGGCGTAAAAAAGATCATGAAAGAATCCATCGTTTTGACAGAGCGGGAATTGGAATATCTATTCCGGATTATCGAAGCGTCGAACATTATTTTCCGACGCCATCAGTTTTTCCTGTGGGCGCAGGGCGAAATACAAAGTCTATTGCCGCACAGCATGATGGTATGCGTTGTCAATGAAGGTTCAGGCCAGCCGATGATCATCGAAAAATTCAGCCGCACCAGCGTGGATGAGGTCAGATTTTCCGAACTATGCCGGATGGATGGCGGAATCATATCCCGTGTCATATCGGCATGGAGTGCAGGTAAAAACCAGCCATTGCTGCTATGTCCGCTCGATCCGGATAACGGTGCATACAAACATTTTGCAACGAATATCAAAAATGAAAATCTGGGAAATATTGCAGCACATGGTGTGTTCGATACCAACGCTCAGATGCGCAGCCTGTTTGTTCTCACGCAAATTCCCGGCAAATTGACTGAACGTCATGCATATTTTCTTGAACTGCTGCTACCGCACATGCACGCGGCGTTGGTGCGCATGCTGTTAAGTGAACGGCACCTTGATCAGGGTGTCGTGGAAGGAAAGATTCGCAGACTCATTACGGAGCGGGAGACGGAAATCTTGCGGTACGTCCAAATGGGCAAAGGCAACAATGAAATCGGAATTATGCTCAGTATCAGCCCGCTTACCGTCAAAAATCACGTTCAAAAAATACTGCGCAAGCTGGGTGTGAATAACCGGGCGCATGCAGTGGCTAAAGCCATGGCGATGAAGATCACTATCTGAAACGGTGGTAATTAGCAGTGTTTTGTACTTGCCTAAGGAATCTCTTATATCTCTCCTCCATCCCGCTGTTCAGTAGCTTGCTCACTCTAACCGCGTAGTCCAAACGCATCACATGAAACGCATCAAAGTATCGAATTCATGTCACATTGCGCCTGTAACCTATACATACAGACGAGGCTGGTTAACAAATAAATTGACCTCAAATGCTTGCAGATGAAACAAAAAGAATCAGAACTAACTACAAAATCACGCCCGGATTTAACAAGTAATTAACATTGGCCGGGTAAAGTGATCGGCGACTGGTAAAGAGTGTCAGCACTCCTTGCCAGTCAGGAACAAAGCCAAACTCGTTGCGAGGCGAGGACGGAAAGCCACGGGTGTACGTGTAAGCGGAGACGGCCGGGTTGCTCCAGAGCAGTTGATCAGGTGAGATACAGATTTCATGAATTAAGCAGATATATTCAGATGTCCAGTGTCAGTGCAGCTTATTAACTTAACCAAGGAGTATCAACAATGAAAACGAACTTCAAACTTAAAGCACTCGCGGTTGCCGCCATCATGGCAGTATCCGCGCCAGCACTTGCAACCATGCAAGGCGCGACCTCCGGTAACGGCGAACTGATCGTCAACTTCGTCACGAACGTAGGCGCCAAAACCTCGGGCGGCAACGACTTTTCGGCTGCGTTTGACCTCGGCGTCACCCTGAACGACGCGCTGAGCTGGAACGGCGTCGCAGGCTTCACCCGTACCTGGAACCTCGACACCGGCGCCATGAGCGGCACCGGCATCGTCGGCAGCGTGAGCAACAGTGCCAACTACGGCACAGTCTGGAACGACCTGAACTTCAGCGCCACCGCTGCCAACACTGCCGCAGCCGACTTCCAGTTCAACGTGATCGCGCTCGACAACACCGACAAGACCACCGTGATTGGCGGCTCGCGCTATATGACCACCGGCCCGACCAGCTATCCTGCGCTCACCGCTGCCAACTTGAAGGGCTTTGACAACATGGACTTATACGTCAACGCCAACAACGCGCTCGGCACCCATGGCAGCGCTGTCAACGGCGCCGACTTGGCCACGCCGGCTGATGCCCCCAACAGCTTCTTCCGCTTGGTAAACGGTGCTGGGGAAGGCGACACTTGGCTAGCCAAGACCACCGCCGATACCACCCAGAGCCTGGCAACTGCGCAGAAATTCTGGTTCCTGACCGAAAACGGCACAACATCCGTCAAAACCATTTTCGGCGTGGACCTGAACGCCAACACCGCGATCGGCGCGGGCGAGTATGGCTTGTGGACGGTGGATGCTCTAAGCCACACCATCACCTATACCAACCCTGGCGTTGCGGCACCGGTTCCCGAGGCCAGCACCTGGGCCATGCTGGTGGCCGGTCTGGGCATGATCAGCATGATGATCCGCCGCCGTACCAATAGCTGAGCAATATCATAAATCAATCCATAATTCAATTTTTAAAGGATAGACAAAATGAAACTGATCAAACTGAGCAAGATCGCCATGGCCGTCGCTGCCATGACCGCCGCCCCGGCCGCATTTGCCCTGACCCCTGCGCAAGTTGACGCCAGCACCGTGAAACTGTGGCTGTCTGGCGCATCCGCGCCCACCGCCTCCGTGTACAAGGGCGTGTTGACCCTGTGTCAAGGCATGACTTACAAGGATGCGGCCGGCGTGACCCACACCAACCCGGGCGCGATTGACGCGCACCTCTACCTGGAAAGCGCCAGTGCCGGCAAGCTGCCGGGCGGCTCCGGAGACCGCAACGCCTACACCTGCACGGTGCAGACCGACGATGGTCGTGCGGGATCGCTCGAAAACCAGAAAGTCGTGGTATTCCATACGGTTGAAGGCGGTTCCTTCAACGCTTATGCGCCGCATATCAAGATTGGCGGCGAAGTGAACCCGGAACTACCGCTCAACCTGCAGCGCATCAACAACATCGAAGGTCTGGCCGTCGGCGGCCAGTGCGCCAACGGCGCTGCTGAGAGCGTGAATGTGGACATTTCCGGCCTCCTGAATCCGGTCGGCGTGTACCGCAATTGCGCCAGGACCACCCAGACTTGGACCGCAGGCCAGCTCCTGCGTGGCAATGTGTACGCCGCGCCGGATCGTCCCGAAGGCGGTCTGTCCGACACGGAATACGTGATCAACAAACTGAACCTGGCCGTCACCACCGACCTGAGCGGCATCGGCAGCGAAGTGGGAACCAACATCGGCCAGGCTTTCGGTGTGGCTGTCAGCTACCCGCTGTATTACCAGCTGCAAAAGAATGACATCGCCGTCGGCAAGATTGCCAACACTTGCGACGACGCGCCATTCATCGCTACTGCCCCCAACCTAACGGCTGCCTGCCAACCGGATCTGGCGGGTGGACAGTACGCCCAATTCGTCAACGTGGACAACATCGGCCCGTTGCTGGATGGCAGTAAACTCGGCGCCGCTGTGGGAACCAAGATCAACATCGCCCGCCGCGCCTCCACTTCGGGTACCCAGTCCGCCTCCAATATGCGCTTCCTCAACAAGCCCTGCGCGACTGGCACTCCTCAAGGCGCGCTAAACCCGGCGCGCGCGGTTAACAGCACCGCCAATGTGATATTCAGCGAGTCCAGCAGCACCGGCGGCGTGAAAACTGCCCTGACCACGGCTACCACTGCGGGCGAACTGGGCATAGGCGTGGTGTCGATGGAGAACATTCCAAGCGGGACCGGTACCGACGGCAAGTGGGCATTCGTCAAGCTGGACGGTGTATCCAACAATACTGACGCCAAACAGCGCGCCAACGCGATTGCCGGTACCTACACCTTCTCGTACGAACTGGTGGGCTTCACCGCTAGTACCGCTTTCGTCGAAGGCCAGGATATGGTCAACTCCGTAGTTAGTTCCTTGGGCAACCCCGGGATCACCGATCTGACCGGGCTGTTCATTACCAAGGATGCGGGCGCGAGCGGCAGCAATGTGTCCAAGCTCGGACGCTCCGGTAACTCTTGCCAGATAGCGTTCTAATCTGGATGAGCCGGGGCAATGCCGGCTCAAGGGGTGGTTACAATGCCGCCCCGAAAAGATGTACGGGACAGTCCCTGCGGGGGCTGTCCCATTTGCGTTTACAGGCAGGAAGGTTTTTGGGTGCGGTTTAATGACTATGATGAACAAAGCGCTGTCTAGCGGATATCTGCTGTGCCTGCTGTTGCTGGCGAGCAACCCGCATGCCTGGAGCGCCGCGCAGAACGCTGAGGTTCTGCAGAAGGCTGCGGTCGAACCGGCACAGGTGCAATTCGACGTGCTCGAATACCGCATCGATGGTGCGACGCTGCTGCCGCTCACACTGATTGAGCAGGCGGTGTATGCTCATATGGGCGAGAACAAAACGCTGGCCGATGTGGAGAAAGCGCGCGATGCGCTCGAGCGCGCTTATCACGATGCGGGTTATCTGACAGTGTTAGTGACCATTCCGCAACAGAAAGTAGATGACGGAGTGGTGCGGTTGACAGTGACCGAAGCACCGGTAAACCGTTTGCGTGTAGCGGGATCGAATTATTCCAGTCCAGGCGAAATTAAAGCCGCCGTGCCAGAGTTGACTGAAGGCAATGTTCCGAATTTCCCGGTTATGCAGAAACAACTGGCAGGCCTTAACCGTTCCGCCGACCGCAGGATTACACCGGTATTGAGAGCTGGCAGGACACCGGGCACGGTGGAGGTGGATCTGAAAGTGCAAGATAAATTGCCGTTGCATGGTAGCCTGGAACTGGATAGCAGGCAGAATCTGAATACAGAATTGACGCGAGTCAGCGCGAATATGAGCTATGACAATTTGTGGCAAAAGCAGCACAGCCTGGGGGTGACAGCGCGATTCACACCGCAAAATCCGGACCAAAGTCAGGTATTTTCTACCAACTATACCGCCCCACTGCCATCCGGTAATATTCTCGCTCTATATGGGATATATTCCAACTCCAGTATTGCCGCAGTGGGTACGCTTAATGTGCTGGGTAAGGGGGTGATATTCGGGGCGCGTTACATCGTGCCGTTGACGGGAACCGAAAACTTTTTCCATACCGCCACACTGGGGGTGGATTACAAAAATTTCGACCAGACAGTAAATCTGGTCGGTGGCGGTAATTTCGGTGCGCCGATCAGTTATATGCCATTCATGCTTGGTTGGGATGGCAACTGGCTGGGAGATGGGCGTAATACCAAACTCGGGCTATCTTTTAATTTTCATGTACGTGGGTTGGTTGGCAGTGAAGAAGAATTCGCCAACAGGCGCTTCCAGGCGCATGCCAATTATGCGTTCCTGCGTGGCAATTTTTCTCATACCCAAACCCTATACAAGGGTTGGGGAATAACGGGCCGTGCGAGCTGGCAGATTACATCGCAGCCACTCATTCCCACCGAGCAGTTTGTCGTTGGTGGGGTGACTAATGTGCGCGGCTATTATGAAGTTCAAACATTGGGTGATGACAGCGGCACGGTAGGACTGGAAATCTTCACCCCTAACTTTGCCAAACATCTTACCGAGTCACTGAACAGCCTGAATCTGGTGACTTTTATCGATGCGGGAAAGGTGCGTATACGTAACCCATTACCGGGCCAGTTGGATGAATTCACGCTGGCAGGTACCGGGGCAGGCCTGCGTCTCAAAGCTTGGAAAAACTTGACGGCGGAATTAGATGGAGCGGTCGCGTTGAAGCAGGTAGGGGTGACAAATGTATGGGATCCCCGAGTACACTTTTTAGTGCGGCAGGCATGGTGATGCGCATATCCATATATGAAAACTCAGATTGAAAGCACATATCGGGAATGGAACGCGGGCAGCATGAGGCAGACTTCATGTTAGATGCGATCATCGAATGTGCTCATTCTGCAGGAGGGTAAAATGAATCGCAATGTATATCGGCTGAAATTCAATACCGCTCTGGGCGCCGTGGTTCCGGTGGCAGAAACGGTGCGCAGTCGTGGCAAGACCGGCCCAGTGCTGAGTACGGCACTGTTGCTGGCCGGGTCGCTGCTGGGTGCGCCAGCGTGGGCTGAACTGCCATTTCAGCTCCCAGCGGGTTTTGTTAGTTTCGGCACTGCGGACAGCCATACCTTGGGCAACCAGATGCTGGTGAACCAGGTGGGCGACAAGTCCATTCTTAACTGGCAGACCTTTAATATCAGCCCCGGTCACTCGGTGCAGTTCCAACAGGTAGGTGATTTGACCACGCAGAATTTGGTGCAAAATGCAAATTTTACGTCGCTCAACCGCATTTGGGACGCCAACCCCAGCGTGATTGCGGGCATCATCACGCAGGCAGGTGGGCAGAATGCGAACATCATCCTGGTCAACGCCAACGGCATCGCATTTATGGGGTCAGCGCAGGTCAACCTCAATAGCTTCACCGCCAGCAGCCTGGACATTGCCGACAGTTTCATACTCAATTCGTTTCTGACCAACGGTACAACGCCGCAGTATCAGGGCAGCGGCGGCTTCATCAAGGTGTTCGAAGGCGCGCGCATCACGGCGGCAAGCCAGGGCCGGGTGATGCTGCTGGCGCCCACGGTGGTCAACATGGGCAAGGTGGAAGCCGACGAAGGGCAGGTGATCGCGGCGGCGGGAACACGGATGTTCCTGAGTTCAGCCTCCGCTACGGACAAAAACGTGCGCGGCTTGCTGATCGAGGTGGACAGCCCGGCCGGTCTGACCAGTTTCGATGCCGCTAACACCAGCGTGAGAGATGGCATGCTCGACGGCCAGACGGTGGCGCTGACAGACCCAGCGCTCGACAAGCTCGGCCACGTCACCAACCTGGGTGAACTGAGCGCGGCGCGCGGCAATGTCACCATGGTCGGGTATGCGGTCAACCAGCAAGGCATCGCGCGTGCCACCACTTCGGTGGTTGCCAACGGCTCGGTGTATCTGTTGGCCAGGGATCAGGCGGACAGCCAGACCAATTCGATCCGCGGCGGCCGGGTGGTTCTTGGCAGCGGCAGCGTGACCGAGGTGCTGCCAGATGTGCAGGACAGCACGATTGCGCTGGATGGACTGACGGGCACAGGGCTGGTGCTCAAATCGCAGGTGAAAGTGCTCGGGCAGGACGTACGCATGGAGAGCGGCGCGCTGATCGATGCCCCGGCAGGCGAGGTGAATCTCATCGCCATGGACAATCCGGGTCTTCTGAACACTGCGGGCAATAATCCGTTCGTGCAGGCGGGCCTGTCTTTCGTTTCCACCACCGCGCGTGTTGATATTGCCGGCGGCGCGCGCATCAACGTGGCCGGACTGCAAAACGTGCAGGTTGCAGTCGCGCGCAATGGAGTCGAAGTCGAACTGCGCGGCGACGAGCTGAAAGACTCACCGGTCAATCGCGATGGCCCGCTACGCGGGCAGAGAGTCTTTGTCGACATCAACCGCGCGCTGGCCAACGCCAATGCGGGTGTCTCCACCTTGATCGCCCAGGACAGTCTCGAAGCCTACCAGGCGCGTCTCGAGCGCACGGTGGCAGAACGTTCCACCATGGGCGGAACCGTATCGGTGCGCTCGCAGGGCGAAGCCATCCTCGAGACCGGCGCAGTCGTCGATCTGTCTGGCGGCAGCCTGCTCTATACCCCGGGGCAGGTGAAGTCCACCCTGCTCGTCTCGCGCGGCAAGCTCACCGATATTGCCGACGCCTTGGCCGACGTGCGCTACGAAGGCAACTCCACCCGCTACGTGATCGATTACGGACGCTGGAACATAACGGAAGTGATCGACTTGGGGCAGAGCTTCAACTTTGACCCCGGCTACGTCGAAGGCAAGAATGCAGGCGCGCTGCAAGTGATCGGAATGGGCGCAACCTTCCTGCAGGCGGATGTGCAGGGGCGCACCAGCGTGGGCATGTTGCAGCGTGATGGCGGCATCCAGCCTGACGGCGCACGCCTCACGCTCGGCAGCCGCGACGTGGAGGGTGATTTCAAGCTCAACCAGCAGGTCGAGCTGGGCAGCGCGGCAGCCGCGCTGCCAGCCGGATTTAAGTTTGGCGACGCGCTGCCGACCGCGCTCAGGGCAACCCTGACCATCGACCCCGCAATGCTGGCCAGGAACAGAATCGCCGACCTGGAAATTTTTGGCAACCAGACAGCGGAAGTGCGCGAGGCACTACGCGCGCCGCAGGGCGGCAGCGTGCACATTACCGCCCAAATAGTGAATGTAAACAAGGATATCGAGGCTGCCGGCGGCTCGATTGTTTTGAACGCGCGTAATAACACCACCAATCCGGCTCACCTGTCATATGATGTCAATGTGGCCGCCGGCGTGACGCTGTCGGCGCGCGGCGCCTGGGTCAACGAGCTGCCGGGCGTGGTGGCGGGGTCGGACGCGGTTGCGCTGGTAGCTGGTGGCGAAATCGCGCTTGCGGCTGAAGAGGGTCTTGCACTCGGACAGAACGTAGTGCTCGATGTCAGCGGCGGTGGCCGGCTCAAGGCCGATGGCAAGGGTAAAGTCATTACTGGCAATGGCGGCGACATCAGCCTGTCGGGTTTCAATGTGTCGGGTGTCAACAGCAATAATCTGCTTGGCTACAGTCTGACCGGGGCTGAGGGCGGCACGCTCACAGTTGCCGGCAACAGGATCCAGATCGGCGGCGGTGCCCCGGCCCTAGGCACGCTTGGCCTGGATACGGAGTTGTTCGAACGCGGGGGTTTCGCCAATTTCAATCTTTCCGCGCTTGAAAACCTGACGCTGGCCGCCGGGGCCACGCTCAGGCCCACTATTCTGAACCGGGAGCTGCTGCCCAGCTATGTGGTACAGTCCAGCGGCAATCGGGTGGAGGCCTTCACTGGCGTGGTGAAACTCGATGACCTGCTGCGCCAGACCGCGAATCTGAGCCTTGCGGTAAATAACACCCAGGCTGCAGGTGATTTGCTGATCGGCGCTGGCGCGCATATCGCGGCCGACCCAAAGGCGCAGATCACGCTGGCAGCTTCGCATCTGCTCGATATAGAGGGCAGCATCACGGCGCTTGGCGGCGGCATCAGCGCAACGCTGCATCCAGCCGCAGACGCGTTCAACGCAGGTAACAGCATCTGGCTCGGCAAGCAGGCGACACTCGATGTTTCCGGGGTGGCGCTCACTTATGCCGACAGCAAACGGCTGACTCAGGGTACAGTGCTGGCGGGCGGGAACGTGAAGCTGGATGCGCAATTCGGCTATGTCGTAACCGAGGCGGGTTCGAGCATCAAGATCGCGGGCGCCGCACCGGTGCGGCTGGATATCTTCAACGAAGCCGGCGGCCTTGGCCAACTGGTGGGCAGCGATGCAGGCTCGCTCAGCATCAGCGCGCGTGAAGGCGCATTGCTGGACGGCGCGATCACGGCGCGGGGCGGCAGTGTGTCAAATCGCGGCGGCGCGTTTAACTTCGTCCTCGGCAACATCTCCAGCCCTCTTGGCTTTTATGACGGCTTGCTCCCCGCGCTCCCTGGCGAGCGCGTGCTGACCCTGGCGCAGACCCAGGTGTCGCAGGCGGGTGGCCTGCTGCCGGGTGACCCGGTTCCGTCCGGATTCAACGGCCAGGCAAAGCTGGGTGTCGATGTGCTGGAGGGCGCGGGCTTTGCGCGCATTGCGCTGAGAAGCATCGACGCGATCCGGCTCGAGGATAACCTGAATCTGGGCGCAAACCGCGCGGTGGCGCTGAAGGAAGTGCAGCTCGACAGTCCGCGCATCGAGACCATGGGCGGAAACGCGGCGCTGATGGCCGAAACCTTGCGCCTGGGCAACTACGACATCGCCCGGCAGGATGTGGTCAATACCCCGCTTGCGGGCAGTGGCATGCTCACGGCCAGCGCGCAGTTGTTGGAACTGGCGGGCAACCTGACCCTGACTGGCATGGCGCAGACTAGGCTGAATGGCGCGCAGGAAATCCGTCTCAGCGGCATTTCCACCAACGCTATCTCGCAACCGACCGGCACGCTCTCAAGTGCGGCCGATCTGGTTTTCAGCGGCGCGGTGGTGGCGCCCGCAACTTACAGCGATTTCGCCATTCAGGCGGCGGGACGC
>VFJL01000068.1 GCA_009886095.1 Nitrosomonadales bacterium
CAATACTTCGTTACTCACAAAAAATGTTTCCTTACATATCTATCATATGCGGGCGTCTACATTTTTTGTTCCCGCCTTGTCTTGTTTAGAACTCCGAATTATTAGAGGCGCCCTTATATAGTAATGCTAACGCAAACGCGTGGGCCAATTCAAAACCGTGCTGTAAATTCGATCCTGCCCGAGCGGTTTGTTCAAGCCAGTCAGAGAATCCTCTGGTTTCTGAACTGCATGACTGCCGCTTCTGGTAAACTGCTGCGACTGTTGTGCTTGTCTCCGCTTGGTCTGCCGTAACGCCGATTTAGCTTCCCTGCCGGGAGCGAGATTGGGTCAGACGGCCTGTGTGTGGCTGAGAGGAAGAGAAGCGCGACGGGATGTGTCGTTCCAAGCGCTGCCAACGTGCAGGTCAGCAGACAGATTGAGGCGCGCCAACGGCCATAGCCGATTCAATTTCCTGATCCTTGTTGCGCCGATTTTCATTTCGCGGCAACAAGAGTCTTGTCTGTTTTTTTGTCATGTCATTTGGTAGCGCCCTATTTTTCTATCCAAGGGTAGCTATGCCATATCTTGAGAAACTTGATGTCGTTGTCCGTGACATTATCGAGCCGGCGGCTGTCGCCACGGATCGTGATGCCGTATTTCCGTGCGCCGCTATTGCCGCGCTTGGCCAAGCCGGTTTGCTCGGCTTGGTCAGCGCGACCGGAGTGGGCGGCATGGGACTAGGTCTAGCCGAAGCGGCGCAGGTGGTCGAACGTATTGCCAGAGTGTGTCCTTCTACCGCCATGGTAGTGACTATGCATTATTGCGGTACGACCGTGATTGAGAAATTTGGGACAGACTCGATACGTCGCGAAATTTCCGCAGGCCGACATCTGACAACGTTAGCATGGTCTGATGTCGGTTCTCGCAGCCACTTTTGGGCATCGGTTGGGACTGTACGTCAGGATGGCGATGCCTATCTGCTGGATTGCGACAAAACTATGGTGACTGCCGCAGGTGAGGCCGATTCCTATGTGTGGTCGTCGCCTCCAGCTAAAGCTGCTGGTGTCAGTACCTTGTGGCTGGTCGGCAGCAAGACAGAGGGTTTGAGCCAGCCCAAACTTTTCGATGGTATGGGCCTGCGCGGCAACAGTTCCTCCCCACTTTCCTGCAAAGCACTGCGGCTACCTGCATCCGCCATGCTGGGCGGCGACGGCGGCGGTTTCGACATCATGCTTGGCACAGTCCTGCCGGTATTCTCAGTGCTGATCGCTTCCTGTTCGCAAGGAATAATGGAGGCATCACTCGAGCGCGCGTGTGCCCATGTGAGTAACAGCAAACTTGAGCATCTGGGCAGTGCGCTGGCAGATCTGCCCACCGTCAGAGCCTACCTCGCACGTGCACGTATCCGCGCAGACATGGCGCGTACCCTGCGCGACGATACTCTGACGGCGCTGGCAGGCGGCCGTGCTGATGCGATGCTGCGGGTGATGCAGACCAAAGTTGCGGCGGCTGAAGCTGCGCTGGAAGTCACCGATGTCGCCATGCGCGTGTGCGGTGGCGCCGCATTCCGCAAGGATGTGGGAGTCGAGCGTTATTTCCGCGATGCACGCGCAGCCTCAATCATGGCGCCGACTTCCGATGTGCTGTTTGATTTTATCGGCAAAGCCATTTGCGGCATGCCGGTATTTGATTAGGAAGCGCAAAATGGTAAAGCCATTGCTGATGGGTGCGGTTGCCTATGCGCCGAAAGTAGTGACCATCTGGGAAGGATTCAAGGAATATTTCCGGCGTCACGATTTCGAATTTGATTACATTCTCTATTCCAATTACGAGCGTCAGGTCGAAGCACAGTTCGATGGCAGCATCGACCTCGCTTGGAATTCACCGCTGGCCTGGGTCAGGGCAGATCGCATGGCCCGTGCCCGCAACCTTGAGGCGCATGCATTAGCGATGCGCGATACTGACCGCGATCTCTCATCAGTGCTGGTAGTGCGATCTGACTCCCGTGCTGGAACCACAGGAGAGCTGTCCGCTCTGGCGGGGCAGGTGATCGGTTTTGGTGCGCTGGATTCACCTCAGGCCAACCTGATTCCGCGCGATCATCTGCGCAACAGGGGATTGCTTGCCGGGCGTGACTATACGGCGCAGCGCTTCGATGAACTGGGCGGCAAACATGGCGATCATATAGGCGGTGAGCGTGCGGCGGCGCTGGCCCTGATGGCAGGGGAGATCGGCGCTGTCTGGATGATCGACGGCAATTACCTGGCTTTCTCGCGCGAAGGTATTCTGCCGGCAGGTGCCACGCGGATCGTGGCGCGCAGCGGCAGCTACGACCACTGCAACTTTACTGCGATCTCCGGTATATCGGCGGCAAGTGGAGAAATGGCGGCGCGTTTCACCGAGTTACTGCTGGCAATGAACTGGCAGAATACCCAGGTTCGGCCGCTGCTGGAACTGGAAGGACTCAAAGCATGGCTTCCAGGCCGCACCAGCGGTTATGATTTGCTGATACGGGCGGTCGATGATGAGAAGTTCTATGATGCAGAAGGAAACATTTTTGCTACCGATTAT
Organism: Nitrosomonadales bacterium; assembly: GCA_009886095.1. Lineage (GTDB taxonomy): Bacteria > Pseudomonadota > Gammaproteobacteria > Burkholderiales > Nitrosomonadaceae > VFJL01. The sequence goes on from VFJL01000068.1 coordinate 2,551, forward strand.
AGATATTGAGAATCTGGGGTTGGATGCCGGGGCCCATCTGCTGATTAAATATGGCCTGCGTGAAATTCCACCCGGTGGCCAGCTTCGTGTCGTTGGCAGCAGCCCCGGCTGGGAAGCCCAATTATCGGCATGGTGCCGCGCACAAGGTCACGATGTGAGCATGTTGCAGCAGGACGGGCATCTGGTTGCCACGGTGATCCGGGGCGATGCCGATACAGGACGTTGGCATAGTGCCTTGCATGCCGGACGCAGCAATGCGGAGTTAACTGGCGCAGTTGCGGATAAAGCCTTGTCCTCCTGGGGGCTGGCAGCAAGAGGAGCGACGGTAGAAGCGGGTGCGCCGGACATTCATTTCCGGCTCAATCGGAAAGACGAGATCTGGGCGGATACTGCCGCTGTGCTGTATGCGCAGGCAGTGACGGCACAATGGAATCCAAGTACGGCGATAGACTGGAATGAACCGTTCGATCTTCCTGCTGTGGTGGAAGATGCGGTGGCACAGTTAATGACATACCTGATCGAAAATGAAGTGGCTGCTTTGGTCGTGCCGGCGCGGTTTCTTGGTCAGTTGCATCCGCATTTCCGTGAAATACAAGCGTTGCTTGCGATCCAGGTGGCAGATGAGGCGCGCCATATCGAGGTTTTTACCCGCCGCCTGCATCTAAAAGGGAGAGAGCCAGCGCTATCCACTGCCGGTGGGCAGGCTTCGCTCAAAACCCTGCTGGATGAATCCGATTTTTCTGTTGCCGGTTTTCTATTGTCAGTGTTGGGTGAGGGCACTTTTGTCAGCCTGCTCAACTTTCTCCACGTCCATGCACCCGACCCGGTGACGCGGCAGATCGCCCGTCTGACGGCGCGGGATGAAGCGCGCCATGTAGCTTTTGGCATGTCCCACCTGCTATGGCGGTTGCAGCAGGAGCCGCAGTTTCGTACGCGACTGGCCAACGCGGTACAGTCGCGCAATGACGCCTTGGCGAATACCGCCGGACTCAACGAGGAAGTGTTCGATGCGCTGATCCTGATCGCGGCCGGTAAATTCACGCCGCAGGCAATCGCCGCAGGCTACATCCGGGTGCAGCAGTTGATCGTGGATATGGCTGAAGGAAGGCGAATTCGGCTGGAAAGGCTTGGCTTTGAAAAAGAAGACGCACTCCACCTTGCGGCCTTGCATACACGAAACTTCATGTGACTCCAATTCAATTTCATCAGTGACATTTCGTTGATGTCCTCACTCGCACTTGGCCATATTATTCGCAGCGAAGGAAGCCTCCTTGAAAGATGTGCTATCTGCGACATTTGTTCGTCATCACCTTGTTTCACTTTCGAGCCGGAATTGGAATGAGCGATCCGCTCAGACATACGTCCAGATGCTCAGATGCCGCATAGACAAGATGATCCGCTATGGGTATAACAACGAATGTCCGGAAAAATAGATTTGCCAGAGTGATTTGTGAAATCCGTTACCTCACGTGAAAATTCTTTCTTCAAGCAGCTAGTCAAGCTGACGGAATCCGCTGTGCAGCGTAGAGCCAGCAAGTTAACGCTGCTTGACGGCGCGCATCTGATCGATGCCTATCACGCCGCGCTAGGGTTGCCACAAAGCCTGATCATCAGCGAATCGGCTGATGAGGATGAAGAAATAAAACGCCTGCTAGCACAACTGGGGACGGAGCAGGTAGTGAATGTGGTGACATTGAGCGAAGCCCTGTTTCGTGAAGTCTCTCCGGTTAAAACCCCCAGCGGCATCATTGCGCTGATAGCTATTCCTGCGCGTGATGTCATTCGCGTATGCCGGGATGAGAGTTTTTGTGTGCTGCTCGAAGCTATACAAGATCCCGGCAATCTTGGCTCGATTCTGCGGTCTGCCGCCGCTGCTGGTGCAGGCGACGCTTATTTGTCCACTGGCTGCGCTGATGCCTGGTCACCTAAGGCGCTGCGTGCCGCGATGGGGGCACATTTCCAGTTGCGCATTCACGAACAATCCGATCTGGCAAAAGTGGCGCAGGGATTCAACGGCAAGGTGATTGCCACCACGCTGCAAGCAAAAACAAGCCTTTACCAAACTCGCCTGACCGGACCGGTGGCATTCGTGTTTGGTAATGAAGGGATGGGCCTGTCAGAGACAGTACTGCAAGCGGTCAGTGAGCAAGTCGCCATCCCTATGCCGGGCGGTATGGAATCTTTGAATGCGGCAGCAGCGGCGGCAGTGTGTTTTTTTGAACGGGTACGGCAGAACGCCAGCACTACAAAATAATTATTCCAGTTTCAGTTCGAGAGTGAGGATATCGACGAAGTGCCGCTGATGAAATGGAATTGGAATTACAGGTGCTGCGTGAACCAGTTGGCGGCGCTGTCTGCAGCATGTTCCAGTGTGCCGGGTTCTTCGAACAAATGAGTTGCACCTGGGATCAGGGTCAATTTCTTTTCACAGCGCAACAGCGCATAGGCTTGCTGGTTCAATTCGATCACGCCGCAGTCTGCACTGCCGACGATGAGTAGGGTCGGTGCGGTTACCTGGCTCAAAGCGGTTTCTCCAGCCAGGTCGGGACGGCCGCCGCGTGAGACCACGGCGGAGATATTGTTGCCCATTTCTGCCGCCGCCTGCAATGCCGCCGCTGCGCCGGTACTGGCGCCGAAATAGCCAACGCGCAGGGTTTGCGTCTGCGGATTAGCCTGCAGCCAGGCAGTAGCTGCCAGCAGCCGTTGCGTCAACAGATCAATGTCAAAGCGCGTGGCATAATCCCGATCCTCCGCGCGTGTCAGCAGATCGAATAGCAAGGTGCCGATACTGCGTTGTTGCAGCACTTCGGCAACAAAGGTGTTGCGCGGACTGAAGCGGCTGCTGCCGCTGCCATGCGCGAATAGCACCACACCAGTCGCGGACGGCGGCAACATCAATTCGCCATCGAGTTTGACCGCATTGGCTGGAATATGAACGGTACTCATGTGGCCTCTCCTATTGCAATGGGGATGCGTCGCCTGCCAAACTGCCCCGTGAATTTTTCAAAGCGTCCGGCGATGTGGGTATCGCAGTCCGGACAATGGCCATCGGGCGTGAGGCGGTATTGTTCGATTTCATACCAGTCGCGTACGATCAAGGCGCTGTTGCATGACGGACAGTACGTGGTGTCTCCCTCGCGGTTATGCACGTTACCGATATAGACATAGAGCAGCCCTGCCTTCCTGGCGATTTGCCGTGCCTGTATCAGCGTTTCTGTCGGGGTGGCGGGAATACTGGTCATCTTGTAGTCCGGATGAAAAGCAGAGAAATGCAGTGGCACGTCCACGCTGAGTTCCTTGGCGATCCACTCGCTCATTTTGCTGATCTCATCTGCGGAATCGTTGAGGCCCGGGATCAGTAATGTAGTTAGTTCGACCCATACGTCGGTTTCCCGGCATAGATACTTCAGCGTATCCAGCACTGGTTGCAGGTGAGAGCCTGTTTGTTTGACATAGAACTCGTCGGTGAACGCCTTGAGGTCAACATTAGCAGCATCCATTTTGGCAAAGAAATCGCGCCGCGGCTGGTCGTGGATATAGCCTGCCGTGACCGCCACCGTCTTGATGCCGCGCGCATGACAGGCATCGGCTACGTCCATCGCATATTCGGCGAAGATTACCGGGTCGTTGTAAGTGAAGGCGACGCTCTTGCAGCCCAGTTCCCCGGCGTTACGCGCAATGGCTTCCGCGCTGGCCTGGTCGACGAGTTTGTCGAAGCTGCGCGATTTGGAAATGTCCCAGTTCTGGCAAAATTTACAGGCGAGGTTACATCCGGCCGTACCGAACGACAGGATGCTGCTGCCGGGATAGAAATGGTTGAGCGGTTTTTTCTCGACTGGATCGACACAAAATCCTGAGGATCGTCCGTAGGTTGTGAGTACCATCGCATCGCCGACCCGTCCGCGCACGAAGCACGCGCCGCGTTGCCCCTCATGGAGCTTGCAGTCTCGTGGACACAGATCACACTGGATACGGCTATCGTCAAGCCGATGCCAGTACCTGGCCGGATGTTGCTCGGCAATGCTGATCGGTTCATCCATTGCGATATCCCTAGACTAAATCAGCCTCACGCCACTTGGTTACGGTATAGCGCGACAGCTTTATGTCTTCTGCCCAAAAGTTATCGGGCAGACCAGCCTTTCGTTTCAGCATAGCAAGAAATAGGTATGGTTGCGCGAGGCTCTCCCATACCTGCGGTAAAAAGGTGCTGCAATAGTGGCCATACTCGAGTACAACACCATCAATACCGGGGCGCAACTGTGCCAGCGCGTCCGCTTCGCCGGTAAATTTCAATGGCTGTGGTGTAGTGAGCAGCGAGACTTCCACTTGCACCGTGGCAAACTCTTCCCGTGTGAGCGGCAGGAAGCGCGTGTCGCGCAACGCGGCGGATACGGCGTTGCTTTTGACATCGGCAAGCAATGACCGGTGCGCCTGTAGTGTACCGATGCAGCCGCGCAACTCACCGGACTGGTTGAGGGTGATGAAACTCGCACCAGATTCAGCCAACCACGGTGCGGTTTCGTCAGTCGCTATTATGTGCGGTGCTTGCAAGACGCGTGCAATTGCAGCACGTGCTATCGGCAGCAATACTTTTCCTTGATCAGTTGACACGTTCCACCTTCTCGGTAAAAGCAAGTGCGGCATAACCCACCACCTGATCGCGTGAACCGGCGGTATCACCGGAGTTGCATAAATCGAGCAAGTGCGGGGTAAGCTGGTGTTTCTGCGCCGCGACGATCAGGCCGCTGATGGGTGTACCGCCGCAGGCATGATCATGTGCTATCGGTTGGCGCAGGTTCAGGATGGATTGCACGGTCTCGCTATCCATGCGTTGTGCGGTGGCATAAGGCAGATAATGTGAAAGATCGGAGCTGATGATAATCAACGTTTCCTTGCCACCCCACAAGATATTTAGTACCTCGGCAACTTCTTCAGCTGACGCCATGCCGACAGCCAGCGGCAGCAGGGTGAAGTCCGGCAGCATGCTTTGCAGAAATGGCAACTGTACTTCCAGCGAATGCTCCAGCGCGTGTACTTGTGCGCTGACGGTGACTTGCGGTAAATGGGCGATAGTGTGTGCTGCCGCCGTGTCCAACACCACCCGTCCCAACGGCGTGTCGAAGGCATCCGCTTCCGGCAATGCCAAGCCGCGTACCGCAACGCGATGGGTGGGGCCGAGCAACACCACGCGCCGGATGTGTGCTGCAATGGGGCGGAGTGAGGCATAAGCTGTGGCTGCGATTGCACCCGAATAAATGTAGCCGGCATGCGGCACGATCAGAGCCTTGGGGGTCATGGCGTGTGGACGCGCTGCAGTTAGCAACTGCTGCACATCGTGGGCAAGCTGCCGTGGATCAGCGGGGTAGAACATACCTGCGACGGCAGGCCTGCGAATAGTGGACATGGTAATTCCTCTTCAAGCGATGCTGCCAATATGTGGGTTATCGGGGCAGAATCAAGGGTGGTGGAGGCTACTCCAGTTCACTGGCATTTTGCTGGTTCAGGTCTATAGTTAAAAAAGCGTTTCATTCCTGGAGTTTTTTCTGACCATGATCAAGAATCCGCGCAGCAAACGAATCCTGTCCATCTCGCTGCTCGTGCTGGGCGGTGTCCTGATCTTTCTGGCGCCGGAAAACGCCTGGATTGGTACAATTCTCCTCGTCCTTGGTCTTGGCGTGGAAATAGCGGGCCTGGTAATCGGACACCGCAAGTAACAAAAGGATGCATCTAAAAAGCCAAAATAGCGGGGTAATGCAAGGTTGAAATCGGCTGCGCTGGATGTATTCTTCATACATGACAACGTATTGACCTGTTATCGTCTTGCCGCAGCCACCTTGTGCATATGGTGGCTTTCCCCGGATTGTACGTGCCTTCGGGCTGCGCGGCGACGTAGCCATAACCCTTCCCGAACCAGCGCCGCCTCAAAATCGGGGAAGCTTTCCGCCGTCATGCCATGTTCGTCCCACAGGTGTTGCAGGCAGACAAGAGCCAGGTCGGAGTCGTTGCCGATCTTGCTTGGGAGAAAACCGAGCGTCCGGGCTGCCATGAAGGCCAGCGGCGAGAGTGCTGGGGCTGCTTTTTGCCACCTGCCACGCAACTCACGCAGAAAAATATCCACCGCTACCATCAGGTATGACTCAGGGTGGCTGGTGACAACACAATTTCATCTGACTTACTTTACTACCAGCCGATTTTTAACTTCTTTTACTCCAGTCACCGCACCCGCCAGTACTCTGGCCCTATTGCTACTCGGCAACGAATCGATCGACCCGCTTAATGTCACTGAGCCTTTTACGGTATTAACACTGATTTGTAGCGTCTTGAGACCAGGCTCGGCAAAAATGGCTGCTTTGACCCTGGTCGTAATCTCGGCATCATCAATGGTCACACTGGTTTTTTCACCTTGCTCACCCAGTTTTTCAACGACTTTATCAGCTGCTTCACCTATTTTCTTGCCGGCTTCACCCACTGTCTGATCTATCTTTTTACCTGCGGTCTCCGCTGGCCCTGGCTTGTTGCATGCGGTAAGCCCAACAACGAATAGCATTGAAAAACCGATTAATTTAAAATTCTCTGAAATTTTCATTTTGGCTCCCTTTCCATTCCTTTATACATCGTCGAAAAACAAATCCGTACCAACACGCATTATTTTAAAAAAACCTTCATAAAACCTTCATCAAAGCGCAATATTTTACGATTAGCCTGATGCCTTCTAATGATAGCTGTTAGCGAAGGGTCTTCTTGTGAAATCTATCCGCAGCATGGTTATGGCCACAGTCTTGGGTGTTGGACTCATTCCCTTGGATATTGGCTTCATTCATGCAACCTCTGCATTCACCCGGCATCTCGAAACATTAGGCGAATCTTACATGACGCTTGTCTATCTCAATCTCGTCATCATTGTATTTCTGGGATCTTATGCATTGATTACTCTGAAGAACAAAAGTTTGGTGCATCCCTGGGAAAAATATCCCCAAGGCAAGTTTGATCTAAACAAAGTCCATGCTCGACCAGTAGCACAAGGCAGCGCAGTCCATGTGGGACAAATGATAGATGCCACTTTCGTCGAAATCCCTGGATTATGCAATTTCAATTTCAGTTCCAGTTCGAAAGTGAAACGGGGCGATGACGAACGAACGTCGCAGACAGTACGAATAGTACGGCCAGGCGCGAGTGAGGATATCAACGAAGTGTCAATGATAAAACGGAATCGGAATAATAGTCTGGAGAAGACTACCCAGATCAAAACAGATATAACGTTGGCAGCTTGGCAAGAGAAATCAGCGCAGTCCGAACTCCGCCAAAAAGATGTGGATGCATGCTGGATCAGGAAAAACAGAGAAAATTACAACTACAGTGAACCCCTCAGTCAAGGTAATAGTGCATCGAGTTTGTGAGGGGTTGACCTTTCGCATGTAGTGGAACGGCAGAGGCTATTGTCGCCTTGATTTGGGTCACTCCCAGTCGATCTAATCGCATGATGCAATTTAAAGGATTGCCGCTGTAGCAGGGATAACTCCCTTCGGGAGGAACATTATTCATTAGTTGCTGTTACCCGAGCGATGAAGGTCTCAGCTGTGCCAATACCGATCAGATTTACATCATGTTACCTAAAAACAAAACTCCCGCCGAAACGAGGGTATGGTTGCCGCTGAGTGCGGCTAGACAGCTTGTTTCTGTTTTCTGCGACGAGTCATAAATCTCATCAGACCAAGGCCAGCGAGGAACATGGCATAGGTTTCAGGTTCGGGGACAGCACTGATTGTGGTACTGATCGCATGACCATGATGCCCGTTATGTCCAGGGATGGAGGTCATCAGGAAGGCATGATATGCCCCTGATATTAAGTTATATGCATTTCCAACAATCCACCCGTTGTCATTGATACCCGTTGCAGATTCCAGTACCCAGCCTGCACTTACCGTGCTGACGTCTAGAAAACTGTTAAGGTCGGTCGCCGTGCCGTCATTCCATAAGGTGGCATGCTGAGTGACAAAGGGTGTATCAAATGGGCCAAGGGCAATTGAAAACCCTACTACCAGACCGTCATTATTGATGGCATTGGCTTCGCTGAGGTAGTACCCCTGCAGCGTACCCAGGTCGGTCACCGTGGTGCCATTCCACAGGGTGGCGTGTTGGTCCCCGCCAATGGTATAGGCCAACCCTACTACTTGACCAACATCGTTAATGGCATTGGCGGAGCTGGAAATCCCGCCCAGCGTGCCCAGGTCGGTCACCGTAATGCCGTTCCACAGGGTAGCGTGAGAGGCAGAGCTGTCAATGCTGGTGTTAGCCCACCCTACCACTTGACCGGCATTGTTGATATCGCGGGCGACACTGAACGTTCCACCCAGTGTACCCAAGTCAGTCGCCTTGCTGCCACTCCACAGTGTAGCGTGCCATGCAGTGTCACCAGTGGTGGTGGCGAACCCCGCCACTTGGCCGACATCATTGATAGCGGTGGCCCAGCTGGATGTCCCACTCAATGTACCCAAGTCAGTCGTCTTAGTGCCACTCCACAAAGTGGCGTGAGTTACAGCCTCACCGGAAAGAGAGGAATACCCTACCATTTGGCCGGTTTTATTGATTGCCCAGGCTGCAGCGATATTCCCACCCAGCGGGGCGCCCCGGTCGATCGCCTTGGTGCCGTTCCACAGGGCGGCGTGGTAGGTA
>VFJL01000078.1 GCA_009886095.1 Nitrosomonadales bacterium
ACGCTGGTGTCGGGCAGTATTCAGTTGCTCTGCAGGCTGCGCCAGTTCCCGAACCCGAAACCTACGCCATGTTCCTGGCTGGTTTGGGCCTGATGGGCTTCATGGCACGTCGCCGCAGCAAGACTTCATAAGCAAAGCCTTACCTTAAGCCACAAAGGGGCATCCGCCTCTTTGTGGCTTTTTCCTTTTTAGCGCCTGACGATCCCTTCCTGGCGCTTTAGCGTAATTGGCATCGACACAACAGTCGGTTAGACCAGTTCATGCGGATAAGCTTAGCAGTCGATTACCGGAAGTGAGTCCTAAACTCCATTCCTCATATCCTCCACCACCCGCAAAAATGCATCTCCATACCTTGCCAGCTTGGCTCGCCCCACACCACTGATCTGCCCCAGCTCGGTCAAGTTGCTGGGGCAGCAATTGAGAATTTCCAGCAAGGTGCTGTCGTGAAAAATCACATAGGGTGGCACGCCTTGTTCGCGGGCGAGTTCCAGGCGTTTGGCTTTGAGCGCCTGCCACAGCGGGTCTTCGTTGGCGCCAGCGAAGACTTCGCGTAGATGAGAACTGCGTTCGGCTTTACTGGTTTTGCGTTTGGCCGGTTCAGCATCGCGCCTTAGCCATACAGACTGTTCGCCACGCAACACTGGGCGAGCAATTTCGGTAAGCTTCAGCCCGCCATAAGCTTCCATGTCCACATTGAGCAAACCGGATGCTACCAGCTGGCGAAAAACGCTGCTCCATAGTGCTTGCGCCAATTCTCTGCCGATGCCAAAGGTACTGAGTTGCTGGTGGTGGAATTGTTCCACTTTCGCGGTGGTCTTGCCGAGCAGCACGTCGATCAAATGAGCGACACCAAAGCGCTGGCCGGTACGATAGACGCAGGACAACGCCATCTGCGCGGCCTGTGTCGCGTCCCAGGTGTCCACCGGTGTAAGGCAATTGTCGCACTGGTCGCAATCACCAGGAAGTTCTTCGCCGAAATAGCGCAACAATACTTGATGGCGGCAGGCGGTAGATTCACAAAAGCCTAGCAGCGCATCGAGCTTTTGCAGCTCCACGCGCTTGCGCTCCTCGGGTGCATCGCCGGAAAGCAGCATCTGACGCATGGAGACCACATCGCCCAAGCCGTAAACCATCCACGCATTTGCGGGCAGACCGTCACGCCCGGCGCGCCCAGTTTCCTGATAATAGCCTTCCATGCTCTTGGGCAGGTCGAGATGTGCAACGAAGCGCACATTGGGCTTGTCTATGCCCATGCCAAACGCGACGGTAGCAATCATGATGACGCCCTCCTCACGCAGGAAACGGCGCTGGTTAGCGTTACGCGTAGCGGCATCCAGCCCGGCGTGATAGGGCAATGCGTCCCAGCCCTGCCCCTTGAGCCAGGCTGCCGTCTCTTCAACTTTTTTGCGCGACAGGCAATACACGATGCCGGCGTCATTTGGATGCTCGGTTTCGAGAAAGGCCTGCAATTGCTGCCGTGCACTGGCCTTCTGCATCACGCGGTAACGGATGTTGGGGCGATCAAAACTGGAGACGAATTGGCTTGCCCTTTCCAGTGCCAACCGCTCGATTATTTCGCGCCGCGTCGGCGCATCTGCCGTGGCCGTCAGCGCAATACGTGGCACATCGGGGAAGCGCTCGTGCAATACGGTCAGTGCGCGATACTCGGGCCGAAAGTCGTGGCCCCATTGTGAAACGCAATGAGCTTCGTCGATGGCGAACAGAGCCAACCCGCTGTCCTGTTGCAACCGCTCCAACAAATTCAGGAAACTTTCCATCATCAAGCGTTCAGGCGCGACATAAAGCAGCTTCAATTCGCCGCGCAGCAAACACCCTGACACTTTGCGTGCCGCATCAGCATCCAGGCTGGAGTTCAGATAGGCCGCCTGCACGCCAAGCTGTCTGAGCGCATCTACCTGATCCTGCATCAGCGCGATCAGCGGCGACACCACGATGCCGACTCCGTGCCGTAACAAGGCAGGAATCTGGTAACACAATGATTTGCCGCCGCCGGTCGGCATCAACACCAATGAATCGCCCCCCGCCGCAACATGCTCAACGATGGCCTGCTGCGCGCCACGAAAGGTCTCATAACCAAAAACATCACGAAGGATTTGTTGGGCAGATTGAGAATGAGTAGAGAGATGCTTTCCAAGTGTCATCCTGAATCCGGCGGCTGAGCGCTCATTTTTAAATTTAACAACATGATCTATAGCAACCTTTTCCAGCACTTAGCCTTCACCTTCTGGGCAGGCTCGCTACCGGGCAGATTACACGGTTTTTGCAGCACATGACTGCATTGCAATTTCCCGGAATGGAATGACCATTCCGCGTTATTGCGCCTTGCCCTGCACATCAAAAACCGTACACTCTGCCCCGTCCAACTGCCGGACTCAGGGTCAAATATTGGTAGAGGTTAAAATGGTTATGACAATCCGGAAGTATTGCTCAACCCGGGTCTTTACAACTTGTTACGTCCTCAGTGACTGTTTTCCCGTCTTTGAGCACAATGGTTTGCCTGATTGTTTTGCATTCCCGGTTGTCAGCTTGCTGAGCCGATTGTACCGATGGCATAACCTCGGCCTTGCCTCTCAAACCGGTATCCGGGTTACTAAAGGCCTGCGTTTGGCCGGTATCGAACGCCCTTTGCGATGCCTGAGCCATCCTTTGCTTATCTTCCTGTCCAAGATAACTCCCGATGTTGGAGCCCACGTAGTAACCCGCGACACCTCCGGCAATAGCGCCCATGATGCGGCTCGCTGTACCTCCCCCGAGATAGCTGCCAAGATAGCTTCCGCCAATAGAGCCGGCGATGCTGCCAACCATGCCACCAGTACGCCTTGTTTCTGTAGATTGGCATGCCGCCAGCAGCATGACCAGCGCGACTATCGTCAACTGCTTGATCCCTGCAGTATTCCGATTCCATCGCATCAGCGATACTTTTAAACTGGAATTGAAATTAGTGGTTTTGTTCATGATGTTTTTCTCCAAAAGTCTACCCTGAACCAGGATGATCCGCAGGAAGCAATCGCATACTTTGCATCATGCACTCCCGTCAGATCAATGGTGCATCGCAGGATCGGGTCCCGTCTGGGTTGGCAACTGGTTGACGGAGATTGGTCCAGATTGCTTGTAACAGAGCTGCGGGCGAAAGAAACTTCATTGGCCCATCGATACGCGCTACAAAGCGAGCCATGTGACGCGCCATTCGAACATCCTTCACCGCAGCGGAAAACATCAGTTTTTCTATAGCATTTAACGAAAGGCGATTTGCGAAGTCATTGATCAGAAATCTGTGTCCAGCAAACATCCGCATGTGTTGGCGCTGATAACGACGCAAGGCAACATCCAGCCCAATGTCCTGCTTCACAACGGCGTCAATATTGTCGGATAGCAACTCGGCTGATTGGAGTGCCCAGCCACATCCTGTTCCCCACAAATAGTCGATGCTCATGGCTGAGTCACCCACCAGCGCCATACCTCGAACCACCGGTGGCCGCCACAAATTAGGGTACTCTTTCACGGTTAACACTTGATCGACCAGTTCGGCATTTTGCAACTGCGGCGCATCCGGCAAGCCGCGCAAATGCTCGATCAGCGCTTCCAGAGCCCTGCCACGACAAGCATCAAGATTTTCTTTCGGACTTATCCACGCAACAACGGTGACATCATCATCATTGGGAAAAATATAAGCTGCCTCAGAACCTGTCAACCACATCTGTGAAGCACTACCCCGACGCAGATCAACATGACGCATGGGAGCGAAAATGGCAAAACGCCGATTCGGTGCACTCTTGGCCTTCACGCCTGCCAACGTTGCAAGCGGCGAGTTGCGCCCGTCGGCGGCAACCACCAGACGCGACCGCAACGTGATCTGCCTGTCGCCCGATGCTAGCCTGATACCTGCAATTCTACCCCCCTGCTCCACCAAGCTCTTTGTCGACCAACCGCTCATCATGGTGACACCTTGAGTTGCTGATGCCGTATCGCGCATGATAGGGTCAAGCCGAGAGCGGCGGATATTGTAGCCGTGCAGGGGTCTCCCGTCCTGATCGACTCCCAGATGATGCCCCACCCACCCATAAGGTGTGTGGATTTCAATACTGTTGCGTACTCCGCCAGCCTCCTCTATGAGCCGGTCCACGCCCAGTCGTTGCAGCACTGGCACTGCCGAGGCTTGAATGAAGTGTGTACACAGGTGCTTGTAGTTGTCGTCCTGTACATGATGCTCAATCAGCGCCACCTTGAGACCCTTACGGCCCAGCAACGTTGCTGCAGTGCATCCCGCCAGACTTCCACCTACCACCACGACATCAAATTCTTGCGTAGACATCAATACCCCTGAGTTACTCTGTTTGCATCAAAGTTATGGGAGCAACACGTATCACGCGATGAAAATATAAAGAATAAATCGGCGCTTCCTTATTTCAATTCCAGATAGAAGCACTAACAATCTAACTTGGTCGTGGTTAAGTAGTGACTTGGCAGGGGGTTATCGCGCATAGTCAATACTTAGTTGTTCCATCAGAACTTTCGAACCACACATTCCTTTCCACGGGCTAAAAGCGAACGGTTGGTGAAAACAACTAGCGATTGTCTCTATCTGGAATTAGACCGCCGAGAGCAGAGTCCTCGCCATGTCCTTGCACCATGCCTGCGTCACAGTTTTTGTAATTGCGCTGCTTACAATCTCTTGCCATTCTTTGCGCTTCAGCAATTTGAGAAGGTGTCATCTTTGTGGCTGCCTCATCTCGATTCCCTTGTGCCTCACTACCCCCCCTCGCTGCCGCCAGACTAAACCACATGTAGGCTTGAACATAGTCCTGGGCTACGCCGCGACCTTCAGCGTAGAGTAAGCCCAGGTTATTTTGTGCATCTGCATACCCCTGCGCTGCGGCTAGCAAATACCATTTCATGGCTTCCTGATGGTCTTGGGATATGCCATGGCCATTGGCATACAGTACCCCCAGATTGAATTGGGCACGCATATTTCCCTGCGCTGCTGCCAGCTGATACCATTTTGCGGCTTCCTGATAGTCTTGCGGCACACCTTGCCCATTGGAATACATTACGCCAAGGCTATATTGCGCGCGCGCATACTTCTTTGCTGCAGCCAGATGAAGCCATTGCGCGGCAGCCGGATAATTTCGGCTTGCGCCCTGGCCATTGGCATACATCACACCCAGGTTATATTGCGCCAGTGTATTCCCCTGTACCGCAGCCAGGCGAAACCATTTTAAGGCTTCATAATAGTCTTGGGGTACACCTTGACCGTTGGCATAGATTACCCCCAGGTTATATTGCGCACGCACATCTCCCCGCGTCGCAATCAGTCGACGCCACATCACGGCTTCCTGATCATCCCGGGTTATACCTTGACCGGTGACGGATGCATTTACCTTTGCCTGTACCACACCACCGTACAACGCCAGTACAGAAAATAAACAGACAAGTAGTTGCTTCATAGCGGATGAAAAAAACAATGGTACTGTTTGTTGAAACAGAATGTTGCTGCATCAGTACGGTTCTGCCGGTTTCGGCCCAGGCTGCTTGGCGCAGCGAGTGCTGGCTTGGGTAGTAGAACTCATCTGACGCCTCCCGGTCAAGCACGGAGTACGGCTTCCAGGGAATGGTAGTGATCATGGGTGAACGGCAGAAATCACCGGCAGATGATGCCCTCCGTTTTGCTGATATTGCAGCGGTCGCCCAAGTTTGACGGTTATTTTTTGAGTTTCTTGGGGCGCACGGTCTATTTCTTCGGCTCCCAATTTTTTGCGCGACCAAGTGCTTCGTTCCAGCGTCCACGGAGTTCGGCCACGCGAACGCGCGGCATCGTTGGTTCGAAGACTTTCTCGATTTGCCAGTGTGTCGCGATTGAGTCGGTGTTTTGCCAAAAACCGACAGCAAGTCCCGCAAGATAAGCGGCACCCAGCGCAGTCGTCTCAACTACGGCAGGGCGCACCACTGGCACACCGAGCAGGTCAGCCTGGAATTGCAGCATCGGCTCGCTGCGCGACGCTCCCCCATCGACACGTAACTCTTCAAGATGCTTGCCGGTGTCTGCGTACATCGCATCGATCAGATCCGCGCATTGGAAGGCCACGCCCTCCAATGCGGCACGTGCGATATGTGCAGCACTGGTGTCACGCGTAAGGCCGATTATCATCCCACGCGCGTAGGCATCCCAATGTGGCGCACCGAGCCCGGTGAAAGCCGGTACCAGGACTACACCCCCGCTATCGGGTACCGATGCTGCCAGCATATCCACCTCTTGTGCGGAGCGCACCAGATGCAATCCGTCACGCAACCACTGAACGATCGCACCACCGATAAAAACGCTACCTTCCAGCGCAAATTCCTGCTTGTTGCCGATTTTCCATGCCACCGTAGTGAGTAGGCGTTGCTTTGACGTGACCGGCTTGGTGCCGATATTCTGCAGCAGAAAACAGCCTGTGCCGTAAGTATTTTTTGCCAAACCGGGTTGCACACACATTTGCCCAAACAAAGCTGCCTGCTGATCACCTGCAGCGCCAGCCACAACCATAGACGTGAGACCGGGCGCAGCGCTAATTTCGCCATACACTTCACTTGAGGAGCGCACCGTCGGCAGCATGCTCTGCGGAATAGAAAAAAGTTCGAGTAACCCCTTGTCCCACGCGCCGGTATGAAGGTTGAACAGCATGGTTCGCGATGCGTTACTCGGGTCAGTGACATGCACTTTGCCACCGGTCAATTTCCAGATAAGCCATGTTTCCACCGTGCCGCAGATGAGTCTGCCTGCTTCCGCTTGAGCGCGCGCACCGGGAACATGGTCGAGTATCCAGGCGATCTTGGTCGCAGAAAAGTATGGATCAAGGATCAGTCCGGCGAGCTTCTGAATCACTCCCTCGTGGCCTGCCTCGCGCAACTGGTCGCACATTCCGGCAGTGCGACGATCCTGCCAGACGATGGCGTTGTACACCGCGTTGCCGGTATCACGATCCCAGACGATGCTGGTCTCGCGTTGATTGGCGATACCGACCCCGGCGATGTCGCACGGTCGAATCCGCGCGCGCTCAAGCGCTGACACGGCTACTGCTATTTGCTTCTGCCAGATCTCCTGCGGGTCGTGCTCGACCCAGCCTGGCTGAGGAAATATCTGGCGTATTTCCTGTTGCGCGACGGCACGGATCTGGCCAGCGTGATCGAAGATAATGGCGCGCACGCTGGTCGTGCCAGCATCGAGGGCAAGGATGTAGGGCATATGCTTAAGGCTGTGGCCAGATTCAGTTACGCTACGAGCAGCATTCCGTCAGAGTAACAAAAGATGGTTTATTATGCGGCTAAATGACTTGATCAATCCGGTCTTTTTAGGCCACCTCTGAAAGTCTGAATTTTGTCACAACGCTACGTCACTAGCCAAGAGACTACTGTTCAACCCAGAATCCTCTTCGGAAGCACGATTGCATTCCATGCTTTCCGATCTGGAGTTGCGTATTCTCAGTCTTATCGTCGCCGGAATAACGTCCAATCGATCCGCTATGTGCCACGGCATCAATGGATGGAATAGCCATCTGCCAGCCCCAATAACTCCAAGTTTCGCAGCTCCACTCCTGTATCATTGCAACAAAAGCAGCGAGGTTGCTTGCATGAATGAATTCGTGTTTGCCAGAGTGCTGCATGTGCTGGGCGTGGTGTTGTGGATCGGTGGTGTGGCGATGGTCACTACTGTCTTGTTGCCTGCTGTGGCGCAAATGAAATCCGTAGCGGAACGAGTAGAATTTTTTGAGCGTATTGAGCGCCGCTTTGCTATGCAAGCGCGCTTTACCAACTTACTCGTTGGCTTGAGTGGTTTCTACATGGTGCACCTGCTCAATGCCTGGAGCCGTTTTGCCGAACTGCGTTTCTGGTGGATGCACGCCATGGTGTTAGTCTGGCTGATCTTCACCCTGATGTTATTCGTGCTGGAACCGCTGGTACTGCAGCGGCGACTTAAACAATGCGCACAGCATTATCCGGAGAAAGCTTTTGCGCTGATCCAGCGCATGCATTGGGTGTTGCTGAGCCTGAGTCTGGTCGCTGTGGCTGGTGCGGTGGCAGGTAGTCATGGCTGGATGCTATCCGGAGACTAAAGATGAGTTACGCCGCATTAAAAATGATTCATGTTGCCAGCATAATCCTCAGCTATTTGCTGTTTACTCTGCGCGGGGTATGGATGATGCAAGGCTCCAGCGTGCTGCAACGGCGCTGGGTAAAGATAGTACCGCATGTAATTGATACCGTGCTGCTGATCAGCGCCATTGCGCTGGTCATGACGATACAGCAGGATCCGGTAAATAATTCGTGGCTCAGCGCTAAAGTTGCCGGATTGCTGCTCTATATCGGCCTCGGTATGGTGGCATTAAAACACGGCAAAACCCGTAAAGTAAAAATCACTGCATGGGTTGCAGCCCAGAGCGTGTTTATCTATATCGTACTGGTCGCCCTGACCAAGAATCCTACAGTTATTTAATCCAATTTCAGATGGCGGGTATCCGCAATCACCTTACGCACTGGTAATACTCCTGCCAGATGCGCCATTACTCGCTCGGCAGTCAGGCGATACGTTGTCAGTTTGCCGCCATAGACTGTCAGCAGGCGTGGATGATCCTGCCGGTCAGGGTGTAAAATCGTTTCACGCGAACGCGCGTTGACGGACATCGCTCCGCTCCCACTTGAAGGCAGCACACGTAAACCCGCAATTGCTGTAAGTATTGGTTGCCTGCCACGATGCTGCGGAAAATAACGTGCAAGTGTCTGCAGCAAATAAGCCTGCTCATGCGGTAATGGCCTGACATCGGCCGGATCGCCCTGATAGGCTGACTCGGTAGTACCTACCAGCGTGTTATTCTGCCAAGGCATCACAAATACTACCCGCTTATCTTCCGCTTCCACATAATAAATTCCCTGCGTGAGTATACCCGGCACAATAATATGCGTGCCCTGTACCAGATCAATTCCGGGTTGCGCAGGAACCGGGATGATCCGGCTTGACACTTGCTGCACCCATGGCCCGGCCGCATTCACCAGAACTGTTGCCGCACATGTCTCGGTTTGTCCGTTATGCCGGTATTCTATGATGTTGTCGCGTTCGTCCTGCTGACCCAGGCAAGCACCGGTAAAGGTAGCAGGCATTTTTAGATGTGCGCCCATTTGTTGCGCCGAGCGCATCACTGCACGGGTCAACATCGCGTCATCGGTCTGCGCATCGCTGTATTGAAACACCGCTTCCAGATGGGTGGTATCCAGCCCATCCAGGTTTTGCCAAAGGCTTGGCGGCACCCGGCGAAAACGTGCTGCCGGGTGCAAGCCGCCCAACAGTGCATAAAGACTTAACCCCGTGCGTAATAACCACGGCCGGCGTGTGGTGTCAGGATACACCGGGATATAGAAAGACTTGAGCTTAACCAGCTGCGGCGCCAATTTGAGCAACAATGCGCGTTCGTGCAGACATTCGCGCACCAGCGAAAGCTGCCCGCTTTCCAGATAACGTAGTCCACCGTGAATGAGTTTGCTGGAACGACTGGAGGTGCCGCTTGCAATCCCGGTCTGCTCAAGCACCATCACCGATAAACCGCGTGCCGCTGCCGCTTGCGCAATGCCAGCACCATGGATGCCGCCGCCGATGATGACCAGGTCGTAGGATTCCGTCATCTGTTTTTGGTATCTTTGATAAATGCTAAGATGAAAATCTTACCTGCATCCCTTCGGCAGAACAAATTGTCGTAGCAGTGTCATGAAGTGGTGCCATATTTTGCCTTGAGCGAGTTCTGGTAAAAATGCTATAATCCTGCGCTAATCTGGCTCTGCGGCTCAATTGCAAATCCGCAGTCAGGTTAAATTCGCACGCTCGCCGATCCAGGGGTGCTCTCTCCATAAAGGAAATGGGAGTGACTATGGCGAGCAGAGGCTCAACCCTATAGGAGAAGTTCATGTCATCAGTAACCATGCGACAAATGCTGGAAGCAGGTGTTCATTTCGGACACATGACCCGTTTTTGGAATCCCAAGATGGCGCCTTATATTTTCGGCCATCGCAACAAGATACACATCATCAATCTGGAAAAAACCCTGGCCATGTACCAGGACGCAATAAAATACGTACGTCAATTATCCGCCAACAAGGGCAATATTCTGTTTGTCGGCACCAAACGCCAGGCGCGTGATATCGTGCGCGAGGAGGCGCAGCGCTGCGGATCTCCCTACGTAGACCAGCGCTGGTTGGGCGGAATGTTAACTAATTTCAAGACCATGAAGCTATCTGTCAAACGCCTGCACGACATGGAAGCCATGGTGCTGGACGGTACCCTCGACAAGCTTTCCAAGAAAGAGGCTCTGGATATTCAACGCGAACTGGAAAAACTAAATCGTAGCCTGGGCGGCATCAAGGATATGAAAGGAATCCCCGATGCCATGTTTGTGATTGACGTAGGTTATCACAAAGGGGCTATCACCGAAGCCAGAAAACTCGGTATCCCGGTAGTGGGTGTGGTGGATACTAATCATGATCCTAACGGTATGGATTATTTGATTCCCGGCAACGACGATTCCAGTCAGGCGATACGCCTGTATGCACGCGGCATGGCCGATGCAGTTCTGGAAGGACGCAATCAGATTGTTCACGAAATCATCAAAAATGAATTTGTGGAAATGGACGAAGCAATGACGGCAGACCAGTTCGCCGAGTAGGCCGCAAATAAGAAGGGGCAGATAGCCCCTTTTTTACTGACTGGCAGCACCGCCTCAGGCATGACTCTCACCGAAAATTTGAGTAGTTGCTGCGAATCTTTTAACTAATCTTGTTGGAGTAAGATATGGCGGATATTACCGCAGGCATGGTAAAGGAGTTGCGCGACCTGACTGGACTCGGCATGATGGAATGCAAGAAAGCATTGACTGAGACCAGTGGCGACATGAAAGCGGCGGAAGATTTGCTGCGCATCAAAAGCGGCGCCAAGGCGAGTAAAGCTGCTGGCCGCATTGCGGCAGAAGGCATGATAGGAGCATATCTAGCCGCTGATGGCAAGAGTGGGGCATTGGTGGAAGTCAACTGCGAAACCGACTTTGTTGCCAGGAACGAAGACTTCATCAATTTCTCCCGAAACCTGGCACAACTGGTGGCAACGCAGAACCTGACCGATACCGATGCGTTGGCAACTGCTACCTTGCCAAATGGTGAAAATGTAGAAGAGTACCGTAAGGCATTGGTAATGAAACTGGGTGAGAATATCAGTGTGCGCCGTTGCGTACGCCATGCGACGCAGGGGCGACTTGCTTCTTATCTGCATGGTACCAGAATCGGCGTGATGATTGACTACATTGGTGGCGACGAGATGCTGGGAAAAGATTTGGCCATGCATATTGCAGCCAGCAAACCGATATGTGTTTCCAGAGAGCAGGTGTCGGCAGATCTATTGGCACGTGAGCGCCTGATTTATACCGCGCAGGCGGCAGAAAGCGGTAAATCCGCCGACATCGTGACAAAAATGGTAGATGGACGTGTCGCCAAATACCTCGCTGAAGTGACGCTGCTTGGCCAACCTTTTGTCAAGGACCCGGATCAAACGGTAGAAAAACTGCTCCTGGCAAAATCGGCTAAAGTCAACGGCTTTACCATGTTTATCGTGGGTGAGGGAATCGAAAAGAAATCCTGCGATTTCGCTGCCGAGGTAATGGCTCAGGTTAACCAGGCAAAATAAAACAAGATACGCAACCGGACTAACAGTATTCATGACGACTGCCGCCTATAAACGCATCTTACTGAAACTCTCAGGTGAAGCTCTGATGGGTGATGACAGCTACGGTATTAATCGCACCGTGATAGAGCGTATTGTTGCCGAAATTGCTGAGGTAGCCCGGCTAGGTGTCGAGATAGCAGTAGTGATTGGCGGCGGTAATATTTTTCGCGGCATGACTTCGTCCGAAGGTGGTATGGATCGTGCTACTGCCGATTATATGGGAATGCTGGCTACTGTCATGAATGCCTTGGCACTGCAAGATGCGATGCGTTGTGGCGGACTGGTAAGCCGGGTACAGTCGGCGCTCCGTATTGATCAAGTGGTAGAACCCTATATCCGTGGTAAGGCAATGCGCTATCTGGAAGAAGGCAAGATAGTCATTTTTGCTGCTGGCACTGGCAACCCCTTCTTTACTACCGATACGGCTGCTGCATTACGCGGCATGGAAATGAACGTGGATATCGTGCTTAAGGCCACCAAAGTGGATGGTGTCTACACCAGCGACCCAAAAAACAACCGCGACGCTATCCGCTATCAGAGTCTGTCATTTGATGAGGCCATTGCCAAGAACCTGAAGGTAATGGATGCCACGGCATTAACCCTGTGCCGCGATCAGAAATTACCGCTCAATGTATTCAGCATCTTCAAAGCCGGGGCATTGAAACGGGTAGCAATGGGGGAGGATGAGGGGACGCTGGTACGAGTCTGAGCTTATAACAATGGTTTTCTAAACTGCGAGCCGCAGAGAGGCAATGCAGATTTTTATTTTTACTCTTTCCGCATGAGATAGATATCATGATTGCCGACATCAAGAAATCCGCTGAACAAAAAATGCAGAAAAGCCTGGAAGCATTGAAAGTCGACCTAGGTAAAGTGCGAACTGGACGGGCTCACACCGGCCTGCTCGATCATATCACCGTGGATTATTACGGTAGCCCTATGCCAATTAACCAGGTCGCGAATATCAACCTGATAGACGCCCGCACCATTGGTGTTGCACCATGGGAAAAGAAAATGCTGGGTGTGGTTGAAAAAGCAATCCGTAATTCCGACTTGGGATTAAATCCTGTAACTGTAGGCGAGACAATACGGGTACCCATGCCGGCGCTGACCGAGGAGCGTCGCCGCGACCTCACCAAGGTAGTAAAGCATGAAGCGGAGGCCGCCCGCGTAGCAATGCGCAACATCCGGCGCGATGCCAATGTGCATCTGAAAGATTTACTCAAAGAAAAAAAGGTCGCCGAAGATGACGAGCGCCACGGACAGGATGAAATTCAAAAACTTACCGACCGCCATATCGCTGAAATTGACAGGATCCTGCAGATTAAAGAAGCCGAATTAATGGCAGTTTGACCCAATTCAGCACTGTATTCTCCATGTCCACTGCCACCAGCTCGACCCTCGAAATACCTGAAACCGGCGTGATCCCTCGGCATGTCGCCATCATCATGGACGGCAACGGTCGCTGGGCGAAGAATCGTTTCATGCCACGGGTAGCTGGACACAGGCAGGCGATGGAAACGGTAAGAAATGTCGTTAAAGCCTGTGGTGATCGAGGCATTGGCTACCTCACATTATTCGCTTTCAGCAGCGAAAATTGGCGCAGACCAAAGGATGAAGTCTCTGTCCTGATGCAGCTTTTCATTCTTGCGTTGGAGCAGGAAATGGTTAAGCTGCATGAGAATGGTATCCGCTTCAAGGTAATCGGTGATTTATCGAAATTCGAACCAAAAATAGTTAAATTTATCCGTAATGGAGAAAAGCTGACTGCCGCCAACACCAACCTCACGCTTACTATTGCAGCTAATTATGGCGGACGTTGGGACATCATGCAGGCAACCCGTAACATGCTGGCGCAACACCCTGAATTATCCAGCGGGTTCGAGGAAGAAGACTTGATGCCACATTTTGCCATGAGCTACGCCCCAGAACCCGACTTGTTCATCCGTACTGGCGGCGAACAGCGCGTCAGCAATTTTCTATTGTGGCAGCTAGCTTATACCGAGCTTTACTTCACCGACACCCTGTGGCCAGATTTCGACGCGCAGGCGCTGGACCTCGCTATCCAATCATACCGGCAACGGGAACGCCGTTTTGGCCGAACCAGCGAACAGCTCCAAACATTATCGTCCGCCGAAAGAGCGAAAAGAATTGTGGCCGATCAATCGGCATAACTCCCGCACACTTCCAGCCAGTGAAGTTTTTCGTTTGACCTCCGCCATTCATGCTTAAAACCCGCGTCCTCACCGCCGTCATCGCGTTACTCCTGTTTCTGGCAGCGTTGTTTTATTTGTCGCCAATTTTCTGGATGATGTTACTACTTACCTTGGTGGTGATGGGCTCATTGGAATGGAGCAAACTGGCAAAACTCTCCGTTGCTCATTCGACTGTGTATCTGACAACCACTGCCTTACTGGGTGGAGAGTTACTGTACGTGCTGAGCAGGGCAGTTCTGGTCGATCCTTACACTACTGCATTCCTGTGGTTCTACGTTGCATCACTGGCTTTCTGGACGCTGGCTGCACCAGTTCTTCTGAAATCGAACTATCCGATCAAAAGTCCGGCTCTTCTGGCTTTGATAGGCTGGTTGCTGCTGTTGCCAACGTGTCTTGCCCTGTATCAGTTGCGCACCATCAGTCCACTGCTTTTACTGGGTTTCATGGCAGCCATCTGGATTTCCGATACTGCGGCATATTTTGCCGGGCGCGCATTTGGCAAGCATAAGCTTGCACCCCGCATCAGCCCCGGCAAGACTTGGGAAGGTGTAGCCGGAGCACTGATAGCAGTTTCTGTTTATGCACTGACTTGGGGTTATATGGCGGGAGAAGAAATCCAGGTTGCGTTATTACTGCCACTGCTGTTAGCACTAACCGCGCTGGGCATCATCGGTGATCTATTTGAATCCCTGATGAAACGTCATGCTGGAGTCAAGGATAGCGGCAATATTTTGCCCGGCCACGGTGGTATACTTGACCGCATTGATGCGCTCACTTCGACCCTACCTGCCGCTATTCTGGCCCTTCTGATTTTTACTGTCTGAACTATGATTACCGTCCGTCATCTCACCATTCTTGGCTCTACCGGCAGCATCGGCGTAAGCACGTTAGACGTGGTCGCACGACACCCTGATCGATTTCAGGTTATTGCACTTACCGCCAATAATAGTACTGAAAAAATGTTGGAACAATGCCGCCGCTTCCATCCACGGTATGCGGTCATGCTGGATGCAGCCAGCGGGGAAAGATTGCAGACGGAAATTCGCACAGCAGGACTCGCCGTCGAAGTGCTTTGGGGTGTCGAGTCGTTAGAAAAAGTGGCATCGCTACCCGAGGTGGATACGGTGATGGCTGCTATTGTTGGCGCCGCCGGCATACGCCCCACATTCGCCGCTGCCCGCGCAGGTAAACAAGTGTTACTCGCCAATAAGGAAACCCTGGTGATGGCAGGCCATATTTTCATGGATGTGGTCAAACAATATCACGCTACTCTGCTGCCGATAGACAGTGAACATAACGCCATCTTCCAGTCATTGCCACAGCATTTCACCGGAGATCTGGCCGCAGTTGGGGTGCGTCGCATTCTGTTGACTGCATCAGGCGGACCATTCCGGCAAGCTTCGCTGGCATCGCTGGAACAGGTAACACCAGAACAGGCTTGCGCTCATCCTAACTGGGTGATGGGACAAAAGATTTCAGTGGACTCCGCCACCATGATGAACAAAGGTCTGGAAGTAATTGAGGCGCACTGGTTGTTTAACGCCACCCCTGAACAAATTCAGGTAGTGATTCATCCACAAAGCGTGATTCATTCCATGGTCGAATATGTAGATGGTTCGGTGCTGGCACAACTGGGCAATCCCGACATGCGTACCCCGATTGCGCATGCCTTGGGGTTTCCCGAACGCATTGAAGCTGGCGTGACGCCACTGGACATGTTCAAGGTCGCCCGGCTGGATTTTGAAGTACCAGATTTCAGACGCTTTCCCTGTCTGGGACTCGCCTACCAAGCACTTGCTGCCGGTGGTAGCACCCCGGCCATACTCAACGCTGCCAACGAAGTGGCCGTAGAATCTTTTCTTAAACGTCGCATGCCATTTACTGCGATTCCAGTCATGATTGAACAAGTTATGCAGACGGTCAGTCGCAAGGATGTCACTACCCTTGAAGATGTCCTGGCAGCAGACTGCATGGCACGCGAAACCGCGCATGAGTGGCTGGCGTCTCTGGTGTAAAGTGTCAGGAATATCACCCCAAAAAAACACCCAGGTTGCCCCCCGACCTGATCATTTTCCCCAACCCAATTCTCTTGATCCTGTTTGCCATGGAATGAAAAGATGCAGTGCCACAGATTTTTTCCTGGGACTCTTTCTCCCTGCTACATTCACCCCGTCACACTAATATGACACTCCCTTTTACGATCGGTGCTTTTATTGTCGCCTTGGGTGTGCTGATCATATTCCACGAATTTGGCCATTATCTGGTGGCGCGCTGGTGCGGAGTGAAAGTGCTGCGCTTTTCGATTGGCTTTGGTCGACCTCTGCTGAGAAAACGCTGGGGAAAAGACCAGACCGAATGGGTGATAGCTGCTTTCCCTCTCGGTGGTTACGTCAAAATGCTGGATGAGCGTGAAGGCGATGTCGCTCCTGAGGAGTTGACGCGCTCGTTCAATCGCAAATCAGTCGCACGTCGTAGCGCCATCGTCGCGGCAGGACCAATCGCCAATTTTCTGCTAGCCATTCTGCTCTACTGCTTTCTGTTCATGCTCGGTGTCAGCGGAATGAAACCGATTCTAGGGCCGGTAACTCCTGCAACACCAGCTGCATTCGCGACTTTCGAAGCGGGAGAAATCATAATAAAGATCGGCACTGAGCCCGTGGCTACCTGGCAGGATGCACGCTGGCTGCTGCTGTCCCAGGCCGTAGAGAAATCTCCTGCTGTAACCGTGGAGACTCTCAATCAACGTGGGGAAATAAATTGGCGGAAACTTGATTTAAGCAACTTTCATACTGATGACCTGGACGGAGATTTTCTGAAGAAAATTGGTCTGAATAGTTATCAGCCTGCAATGAAGCCTGTTATTGCTCAGGTAACACCGGACGGCGCAGGTAACCGCGCTGGCCTGCTGGCAAATGATGAAATTCTAGCCGTAAACGGAGAGAAAATTGCAAGCTGGGAAGAACTGGTGCAGCAGTTACGGTCCAAACCAGGACAGCTACTGACACTGCAAATCCACCGTGGCAGCTCTATCCTCAATATTAACGTCACTCCTGATACAGTTACCGAAAAAGGCGAGAAAATTGGCAAGGTCGGCGTTGGCCCCAAAATTGACCCTGCCGAGCTGGAAGGACTATTGGTAAAAACCAGTTATCCGCTGGGTATTGCCTTGATCAAGGCAGTGGATAGAACTTGGGAAACATCCATGTTTACGCTGCGAATGCTGGGAAAAATGCTGACAGGAGAAGTGTCGTGGAAAAACGTCAGTGGACCCATTACAATCGCCGATTACGCCGGACAGTCGGCGCAGATGGGGCTTGCGCCGTATCTGGGATTCCTTGCGCTTATCAGCATTAGTTTGGGGGTGCTGAATCTTCTACCCGTCCCCATTCTGGATGGGGGACATTTGATGTATTATGCGGTCGAAATCGTCAAAGGCAGTCCGCTTTCTGAAAAGACCATGGAGATTGGTCAGCAGGTGGGGATGGCACTGCTGTTTGCGCTGATGGCTTTTGCCATATACAACGACATCAGTCGGCTTATCTCCGGTTAAAAATGAAAATCAGGTACCTCGCTGCGCTTGTCATCATTTTCTGTTCTTCAATTTCATGGGCAATCGAGCCATTCGTAGTCAAGGACATCCGGGTGGATGGCATACAACGCACTGAAGCGGGTACAGTGTTCAGTTATCTGCCGATAAAGGTGGGCGACATACTGGATGACGAGAAGGCCGCAGCGGCAATCAAGGCTCTCTATGCCACCGGTTTTTTCAAGGATGTGCGACTGGAGGCGGATAACGGTGTCCTACTTGTGGTGGTAGAAGAACGCCCGGCCATTGCGCAGATCAATATTGTCGGCGGCAAAGAATTCGAAAAGGGAAAACTGAAGGACGGTTTGAAGCAGGCAGGTCTGACAGAATCGCGTATCTTTGATCGCTCACTGCTGGAAAAAGCCGAGCAAGAATTGAAGCAGCAGTATATAAGTCGCGGCATGTACGCAGTAAAAATCACCACCACTACCACACCGCTTGAACGTAATCGCGTAGCCATCAACTTTGATATAGACGAAGGTAATGTTGCCAAAATTCGCAAGATAAATATTGTCGGCAATAGCGCTTTCAAGGAAAAGGATCTGCTGGGCTTATTCGTACTCAGAACTCCTGGTCTGTTGACCTGGTTCACCAAAGATGATCAGTATTCGAAACAGAAGTTGGGTGCCGATCTGGAAACGCTGCGCTCTTACTATCTCAATCGCGGCTATCTGGAGCTCAGCATTGATTCTACCCAAGTGTCAATCACACCAGACATGCAGGATATTTATATCACGATAAATATTACTGAGGGCCCCAACTATACGGTTTCCGAGATCAAGTTGGCCGGTGAAATGCTATCGCTGGAAACGGAATTGCGCAAACTCATTAAAATTGCGCCCGGTGAAGTGTTCGCTCGTGAGAAACTGACTGAATCCGTCAAACTCATCACCGACCGACTGGGCAATGATGGCTATGCGTTTGCCAATGTCAATGCAGCGCCGGAAGTGGATAAGGAGAAAAGACAGGTAGGATTCACTTTTTTTATCGATCCGGGTCGCCGAGTTTACGTGAGACGCATCAATATAACCGGCAATGAGCGCACTCGCGATGAGGTAATACGCCGAGAGATGCGTCAATTTGAAGGTGGCTGGTATTCAACCTCTAAAATTGCACAATCTAAAATACGTGTAGACAGGTTGAATTTTTTTAATGCCGTCAATGTGGAAACACCACCAGTTCCAGGTGCCACCGATCAGATCGACATTAATGTCGATGTCAAAGAGAAGCCCACTGGTGCAGTAATGTTTGGAGCCGGCTATGCCCAGCAGCAGGGTCTGATATTGACTGCCTCCGTTGCCCAGGACAATATCTTCGGCAGCGGAAAGAATGTCGCTCTCAACGTCAGTACCGGCAATATTAATAAAGTATACTCATTGTCATTCACCGATCCTTATTTCACCAAAGACGGGATAAGCGCTGGGTTTGATATTTACAGCCGCCACCTTAATACCAGTCATCTGTTAGGGGTGGGTGCCTTTAATACCGCCACCACGGGCGCTGGTGTGCGCTTCGGTATCCCGGTTAATGAAAATGATACCATCTCCGTTGGCCTGGGTGCGGAACAGACGGATATAAAAAATGTAGGCAATGTTCAGCGTAACATAGATTTTGTGCGCGATTTTGGGAAGGTCACCCTTAATCTTCCGGTAACGCTGAGCTGGGCGCGTGACGGACGTGACAGCGCTATCTGGACTACCAGCGGTACCACCCATCGAGTGTTTCTCGAAGCGGGTGTGCCGGGCGGGGATCTCCAATACTATAAGGCAAGCTATGCTCTCAAGTGGTTTTTTCCTATTTCAAGGGATCTCACCCTGATGTTGCATGGTGAGGCCGGACACGGCGATGGTTATAATGGACAACCGCTGGCTTTCTTCAAAAATTTCTTTGCCGGCGGTAACACCTCGGTACGCGGTTACTATATCAGTTCGCTGGGTCCGCGTGACGAAGGTCCGCTTGACCCTATAACACACCTGCCTAATCCTAAGAATCCGGGCAGGGCGCTGGGGGGTAACACGCGTATCGTCGGCAGTGCGGAACTGATGTTCCCGCTGCCCGGTATGAAAAATGACAGATCGGTGCGCCTGAGTCTATTCCTGGATGCTGGTACAGTATACGGTCCTGGTGGAAGGAAGCCGGTGGCAGAGGGAATGCGTTATTCTACCGGGATCGCCGTTATGTGGATTTCCCCGATGGGGCCACTAAAAGTCAGCGTTGCAGAACCACTAAATGACCAGCCAGGTGATAGCATACAACGATTCCAGTTTCAATTTGGACAGACGTTCTAAATTTGAGAATGATAAACCAGGAGAGGAAATTGAAGCAGAAAGCTCAATGTCGGCAAATTTTAACCGCTGCGTGCATGATAATTGCATCCGCAGGTATTCCCTTCAGTGGCTATGCGAGCGAAATCAAGATTGGCATAGTCAATACCGAAAGAGTTCTAATCGAGTCAGCACCGGCTGTGCGGGCGCAGAAAAAGATAGAAAAGGAATTTATGCCGCGCGACCAGGAGCTCAAGAAAATGGCGGCGCAGGTAAAAATGCTACAGGAACAACTGGAAAAAGAGGGCATGACCCTGCCGGAAATAGACCGCCGCAGCAAGGAGCGTGAGCTTGCCAATCTCAATCGTGAGTATCAGCGCGCGCAACGGCAAATGCGGGAAGATCTGAGTCTGCGGCAGAATGATGAATTTGCTACGATCCAGTTGAACGCCAGTAAAGTTATTCAAGCCATCGCGGAAGCGGAGAAATACGACCTGATCCTACAGTTACAGGATTCTGTTTACCGGAGTCAGCGTATAGATATTACCGATAAGGTTATCAAAGCACTGGCTGACAAGTAACCATGAAAAAAGAAAGTGAAAATCTAAAAGGGGAAAATATGAGTTCCATGAATATTCATGAAATCCTGGAATATCTGCCTCACCGCTATCCTTTCTTGCTGATAGACCGGGTACTTTCCTGTGAATCGGGCAAAGACATAGTCGCTCTCAAAAATGTAACCATTAATGAGCCTTTTTTTGTTGGGCATTTTCCCCATCATCCGGTTATGCCAGGCGTGCTAATCATTGAAGCGCTGGCACAGGCTGCAGCGATCCTGACACTTAAAACTGCAGGTTTAAAAGCTGACAACAACTCAATTTATTATTTTGTCGGGATAGACGGTGCCCGCTTCAAGAAACCGGTACAGCCAGGTGATCAGTTGCTACTCAAGGTAGCCATCACTCGGCAAGCAAGAGGAATCTGGAAGTATTCTGCCCGCGCGGAAGTAGCAGGTCAACTTGCTACCGAGGCCGAATTGATGTGCACGATGCGAAGTATCTAAGGAATCACATAGTCGACCCAACAGCTTTTGCCCAGCAGCAATCCACGCATATGCGTCTGAAGCCGGAAATCAAGAGAAATGCCAGCTGGTAAATTCAACTGGATCTGTGGCGTGGATGAGGCTGGCAGAGGGCCGTTAGCAGGGCCAGTGTTTGCCGCCTGTGTAGTGCTTGATCCTGCTTACAAAATCGAAGGTTTGGCAGATTCCAAGAAACTCAGTGAAAAAACCCGCAATAGGCTGGCAATCGCCATCAAAATGCATTCAATGGGGTGGGCCATTGCTTCTGCATCCGTTTACGAAATTGACCAGTTAAATATTCTACAAGCAAGCTTGCTGGCCATGAAACGGGCAGTCGAAAATCTGTCATTTACTCCCGATGAGGTACTGGTGGACGGAACTCATAGCCCGCACCTGAGTCTGCCAGTGCGCGCTATAATCAGGGGCGACAGTCTGGTGCCGGAGATTTCTGCTGCTTCGATCCTGGCCAAGACTGCGCGTGATGCTGAAATGCTGCTACTACACCAGGAATTCCCACACTATGGCTTTGACCGACACAAGGGATATCCGACAGCTGGACATATCATGGCATTGCAACAACATGGTGCGTCAAGCGTACACCGCCGTAGTTTCGCCCCCATTAGAAAGCTGATGATAGAATGTCCGCCGTGAAGGAGCCATGTTGGCACCACTCCGGGATGCCTCCAAACTCGTTTGCTGCTGAAACTTAGCCCCATGCTCATGCTGGGCCTGATGACAATTGCCGCCCCAAGCTCGGGAGCAGTAGTTTAATGCGCCATTTGTGATGACGCCAAAATATACTGCTGATAAAATGATGCCAGCCTGACATGGAAATTCGACCAGCCAGTTGCTGGAACCTGATTTCATATTCAACAACCTACAAACGGAAACAACATGCGCATTATCAAGGACACCATAGTATCTCTCAATTATGAGTTATCGGACTCGACTGGCAAAATCCTGGAGAAAGCCGATTCCCCGATCAGTTATTTGCACGGCGGCTATGATGGCATTTTCCCAATGGTGGAAGAAGCACTGCATAATATGGAGATAGGTCACACCTGCTCGGTTTTCATGGAACCGGAGAATACCTTCGGTGAATACGACAGCGAATTGGTACGAGTGGAGCCGCGTGATGCGTTTCCCGATAACATAGCAGTCGGCATGCAGTTTGAAGGTGGCACAGAAGGTTCCGATGATATTTTACTCTTCACCGTCACCGACATTGCCGAAGACAAGGTGGTCGTGGATGGAAACCATCCGCTGGCCGGGATGACCCTGCGTTTCGATTGTACGGTTACCGGGGTGCGTCCTGCCACTGCCGAGGAACTTTCCCATGGTCACGTCCACGGTCCACACGGCCATGAGCATTAATTTTCCTTGATTCGACTACACCCTTAAGAGTAGAGCAAGCTCTTTATCTGCTCTACTTTTTCTCCACCACCTTCTTCAGAACGTAGAGTTGCTCCAACGCTTCTTTCGGACTTAATTCGTCCGGTATGATTGTGCGCAACAACGCAAGGACTGGATGTTCCTGCGGGAGGTCTACTGCGTCGACGGAACCTGCTGAAAACAAATCCCGCTGCGGATTCCTGTCTATACTCTCTTGCTCCAGTTTCAGCAGATATTTTTTTGCAACCTTAATGGCCTGTTCTGGCAAACCGGCCAGTGCCGCGACTTGCAGGCCGTAGCTTTGGCTGGCGGGCCCCTCATTGACCACGTGCAAAAATACGATATGGTGTTTGTGCTCCACCGCGTCCAGATGCACGTTAGCTGCCTGCCTGAATTCTTCCGCAAGTCTTGTCAGTTCAAAATAATGGGTGGCAAACAGCGTGTAGCTTCGGTTCCTCTCCAGTAGATACCGGGCAATTGCAAACGCCAGTGCCAAGCCGTCGAACGTGGACGTGCCCCGCCCCACTTCATCCATCAATACCAGACTTTGTGCGCTGGCGTTGTGCAAAATATTAGCGGCTTCGGTCATTTCCACCATGAAAGTCGAGCGTCCACCGGCAAGATCATCAGATGCACCAATGCGGGTAAAAATCTGGTCTAGTGAGCCAAGGCACGCACTTTTAGCGGGAACAAAGCTACCACAATGCGCGAGTAATGCGATCAGCGCAACCTGCCGCATGTAGGTGGATTTTCCACCCATATTGGGGCCGGTGATGATAAGCATTTGTCGCTCGCTATTGTCACAAGCACCAAGCCGCACATCGTTGGCTATGAAGTTCTCCACTTGATTCTCTACCACCGGGTGACGGCCCGCCTCGATTTCGATCACCGCTGCATCGGTGAAAACTGGCATGGTGTAATCGAGCGCCAATGCACGCTCAGCGAGAGTAGCCAACACATCCAGTTCGGCAATACCCCGAGCAGCTCGCTGCAAATAATCAATGAATGGCGGAAGTGCATCCAACAGCGCCTCATACAGAAACTTCTCACGCGCCAGCGCACGCTCCTGTGCGGATAGAGCTTTGTCCTCGAAGGTTTTCAGTTCCGGCGTGATATAACGCTCGGCATTCTTCAGAGTTTGCCGCCGGCGGTAATCGTCAGGGATTTTCTCGCTATGGGCATGGCTGACTTCAATATAAAAACCATGCACCCGGTTATACTCTACCTTGAGACTGGCAATGCCCGTACGCACCTTTTCCCGTGCTTCCAGCTGCAACAGAAATTCACCACCGTTATTCTGTATCGCACGCAATCCGTCCAACTCAGCGTCATAACCGTCAGCAATCACCCCACCTTCGCGCAGCACAACGCCAGGTTCTTCACGCAGGGATCTCTCCAGCAGGCTGACAAGCACAATATTCGGCGTCATGGCTTGCGCCAGTGCGGCAATATGTTCGCTGGCGCAACTGGCAATTGCAGCGATAATATCAGGCAAGCGTTTCAGGCCATCCCGCAAACCCGACAAATCCCGTGGACGTGCAGATCTGAGTGCAATGCGAGCAGTAATACGCTCAATATCAGCCACGCGCCTGAAATGTTCACGCACTACAAGATATGGCCCCAATCCAGCCTCTCCGATCAAGGCCGACACACCATTGAGACGTTGCTGAATCGCAGCATGGTCACGTAGCGGATGATGTAGCCAGTGCCGTAGCAAGCGACTACCCATATTGGTTGAACAGGTGTCGAGTAACGACAGCAATGTGGGCGATGTTTCACCGTGTATGGTTTCTGAAATTTCCAGATTGCGGCGAGTGGCAGCATCCATCCGCACGTAAGCACTACCCCGCTCAACTTGCAACGCCTTGACGTGAGCAATGCCTGCTCCTTGCGTGAGCTTGGCATATTCCAACAGCGCACCCGCTGCACCTAACGATAGCTGCAGGCCGTCGCAGCCGAAACCGGAAAGATCGCGAGTTCCGAATTGCCGGGTGAGGTTACGAATAGCGGTATCAACATCAAACTGCCATACTGGTAAACGCTTCAAGCTTAAATTTTTTAGTGCGTTCACACTATTAAATGCAATAGAGGTATCCAGCAACTCGGGCAACAGAATTTCGGCAGGTTTCAGGCGCTCCAACTCGCTCACCAGATTATTCGGTGCGGTCTCCATTATGTAGAATTTCCCCGCCGCCAGATTAAGCCATGCCAGCCCTAGCGTAGATTCGTGCAGAACCAATGCCAGCAGCACGCAATCACGTTTCCCTTCCAGCAGCGCAGCATCAGTCAGCGTTCCTGGCGTGATGA
The DNA here is from genome assembly GCA_009886095.1 of Nitrosomonadales bacterium. Taxonomy (GTDB): domain Bacteria; phylum Pseudomonadota; class Gammaproteobacteria; order Burkholderiales; family Nitrosomonadaceae; genus VFJL01. The sequence goes on from VFJL01000078.1 coordinate 24,602, forward strand.
TGCGTGTGACCCTGCGCTCCACTGGTCCCTTGGCAGTGGCCGGGTCGCCAATCTGCTCACAGATGGCCACTGACTCGCCCAACCTGACGAGCTTCGCCAGATACTGTTCGGCAGCATGATAAGGCACACCAGCCATCTTGATCGGCTCCCCTCCTGATGCACCACGTCGGGTCAGAGTGATGTCAAGCAACCTGGCAGCTTTTTCCGCGTCATCGAAGAATAGTTCGTAAAAATCCCCCATGCGATAAAACATGAGCATATCTGGATGCTGCGCCTTGATGCGCAGATATTGCTGCATCATAGGAGTGTGCTGGCTGGACATGAGTATAGTAGGTGGAAATTCGCAATGAATAAAACTATGCCCGGTGCAGAAATGGTTACTTTATTTACTTGTGCTCAAGCTTGTTCCACACGGTAGTTCGCCACCAACCGGAACTCGCTTTGGGGTGCGACCTCCACCACATCCGTAGCGGCATTGCTAGTTTCAACACAGAGCAGGTGCCGGTAATCATCGTCCTGCAAATCGCCCATCTCCGCCGAAATTTTTTCCCATGGGTTCCATACCACGGCAGTTTTACTGCCTATGGAGGCAATCAGAATACGGCGCTTCATGGCAGCATCGTCAATCACCAGCTTACCCTGGACACCGAGATAGATACGATCAACCTCTGTATCGATCATTACTGCACCGGTCTGGTGTTTTTGCGCACTATTGCTGGTCTTGTCAATGTAGTCGATGCCTTCCAGCCCCAATACGTTTACCTGACTGATATCCCCAACTTTGAAGTAGGTATGAAATGCTTGTGTCACAGGAAATGTCTGCGTACCCACGTTGCGCGTGATTAATTCCAGATTTAGCGAGTTTCCAACCGTAATTTCCAGCCTCAGGATAAAGGATTTCGGCCAGATAGCACGAGTTTCGGGGGTATCCATTAACCCCAGCGTAACCTTGATGTCGCCATCAGCAGTTATTTCAGTCGCCACTACGCTCCATAGGCGATTGCGTACAAAACCATGCGCTGGGCGGCCCAACCCTTCCGGATCTGCACCGAACCACGGCCAGCAAATCGGCACTCCACCCTTAATCGCTTTGCCTGCCTGGTAATAAGCCTTCTCGCTGAGGAACATCAGGTCATCAGCTTCGCCAGCCGGACGGAAAGAAAGTACCTGTCCCGCATAAATGGAGATTAAAGCGCTGGCTTTGGCACTTCTGATTTCAATGAAAGGGAATCCCCCCTTGCCCTCGACAAATCTGAGCTGGCTGGTGATACCGTAATCAGTATTTAATTGTTCAACGCTCATGATATTTATTCCATTTAGTTATTTGGTGACATTCAAAGGTATGTTGATTTTAACAACATCCACGGTGCTGCAGAGAAATACGGACTCTATTAAGTTTATGCCAATGTCGAAACCTGAAAGTAGCCTGATGTAGCAAACGATATGCACCGTAGACATCATCCAGATCGCCATCCCAATTGTGCCTGCGCACATAAATCCTCAGTTAACTGGTTCTATCCGACCCATCCTTGGAAATAAACAGCATGAACCTCGCTAACGGCCACCTGAACAGAGTCATATACGCGGCATGTATAACCACAAAAAATATCATCAGGTTAGATAAGGCTTCGTGAGCCTCCTCAATAAAGCCATCCTGTTCATCTTTGCGCTCCCGCTCATGCTCTCGCTTCGCATACTTTTTATCGTCCCCATCAGCATAGGCCGGTGCGATCACTTCGGCAGTAACGGTCGTGACCCCAAGAGTCTTACCTTTATCCAGAGCAATCCCTGTTACTGTGGCGCCAATCAGAGACAATGCAATCCCCAGTATCAGGGTCTTGCTTATAGCCGGGTGAGCCATGAAATTACCCACTGTCAGTCCCGCAAATATGGGATGAAAGCGCGTTAAGCCAAGTTGCCGTTCTCCGCTCAGTACCCAGAACAATCGAAATACGATAACTACCGCTACACCATAGCCAAGCCAAGCATGAATTACTCCGAGTTCACCTGTTACAAAGGATAAAACTGCCAAGAGCGCCTGTACGATATGATAGATGCGAATGCGATGCATGTCATGGTAGATATAGTAATTTCCTCTCCTATCCGGAATCACGTATTGAACCCGGATGGATGAAACGAATGCTGGGGCATGCACTCTATTTTTCTGTGCATGCTGGATAAGGTATCTGATCATGGCCGATAAAACAATCCCGATTTCCTCGGATGCTACAAACTTACCCGCCCTTGGTCTATCCGACTGGGATGCCGGTGAGCGGCTTCGCCATGACGGTCATAACGAGCTGCCGCAATCGGATCGCCGCACGATCTTGCGCATAGCACTTGAGGTTGGACGGGAGCCGATGTTCCAACTCCTTGTCACAGCCGGGATCATCTACCTTGTACTCGGAAATCTCGACGAAGCGCTGATGCTGCTCGCATTTGTCGTTATTACTATCGCCATCACCATCACTCAGGAGAGGCGCACGGAGAGGGTACTCGAGACACTGCGCGATCTCACCAACCCACGTGCACTGGTACTGCGCGGCGGGAAACGTAAACGTATCGCTGGTCGCGAGGTGGTTTGCGGTGATGTCATTCTTCTCACTGAAGGTGACCGCGTACCAGCCGATGTCCATCTTTTGTCAGCCAACGAATTGCAAGCCGATGAGTCTCTGCTGACAGGAGAGCCGATTCCTGTCAGCAAGATCGTATATAGCAAATCACAGCCTGTAGCGCACCCTAGCGGCGATGATCTTCCGTTCGCGTTCTCGGGCACGTTGATCGTGCGCGGTCAGGGAGTAGCGGAGGTTTATGCCACCGGTACTGACAGCGAGATCGGTAAAATCGGCAAGGCGCTTGGCATAATCAAGGATGAAGCCACGCCGCTACATGCGTAAATGCGCCACCTCGTTCGTGTCTTCTCAATTGCCGGCCTATCCTTGCTGCCGTTGTTGTTCGGCTTGCCTGTCATTTTTATGCCGGTTCACATTGCTTTCCTTGAGCTGATCATTAATCCTGTTTGCTCAATCGTATTCGAGGCGGAGGCGGAAGAAGGCGATATCATGCTGCGTCCACCGCGTGAACAAAAAGCACCGCTTTTCTCTGCTAGTCTCATAATCTCCAGCATACTTCAGGGTATTTGTATGCTTTGCGCTGTAGGCATATTCTTTGTCAGCCTGCTGCATATGGGTGTGCCCGAAACTGAGGTTCGCGCCGCGACATTTATGGCCCTTATTATTTCCAGCTTCAGCCTGATCATTATCGTTCCTTCGGTACCTCTATCATCTCCGCGCTGCTGCGACCAAACCGTACATTCTGGCGCATGTTCACAGCGACAATGGCACTACTCGCGGCGACACTTTTAATCACCCCCATCCGTGAGGTATTTCACTTTGGCGCGGTGCGTCCAGCAATCATCGGCTGCGCAATAGGTGTCGGTATCACCGTCATGCTAATTCTGGATTTACTGAAGAGAATTGGGCTGAGGCCACTGCCGGCGTGTACTGAAGCTTCGGGTTAAAAACGAAGGATCATGGCCAATTCACCGCGATATCTACGGTGTACCACCTACCCCAGTGATTCAGGCTTTCAGTGCTTTTGTCAAATGTGGCGCAATCACCTGTAACAGTTGCCCGAATATTTTCGGATTACCCGCGACGATGTGTCCGCTCTTCAGATATGTAGCGTTGCCTTCCAGATCACCTACCAGCCCACCCGCTTCGGTGATAAGTAGACAGCCTGCAGCCATGTCCCATGGTGCCAATCCGAGTTCCCAGAAACCATCACAGCGTCCGGCAGCAACATATGCCAGATCCAGTGCAGCGGAACCGGGGCGGCGGATACCCGAAGTTCTGGGCATGATGTCCTTGAGCATGGCAAGGTAAGCATCCACGTGAGAGAACTCACGAAACGGGAAGCCGGTACCAATCAGGCAGTCAGCAAGTTGAGTACGCTTGCTTACACGTAGACGGTGATCGTTGAGATAGGCGCCACGTCCGCGACTGGCAGTGAATAATTCATTACTAAATGGGTCGTACACCACTGCCTGAGTCAGTACGCCTTTGTGCATCAGTGCGATTGAAACCGAGTACTGGGGGAAGCCGTGCAGAAAATTAGTGGTGCCATCGAGCGGATCAATGATCCATTGGTATTCTGACTTGTCCTGATCGCCGCGAGCACCGCTCTCTTCTGCTAGAATTGTATGATTAGGATAGGCATCCAGCAGCATCCTGATGATGGCATCTTCTGCCGCGCCATCCACTTCACTGACAAAATCATTGTGTGCCTTACGCGAGACATGCAGTAAATCGAGATTCTGCGCGGCATGATTGATAATGCCGCCGGCGCGGCGTGCAGCTTTTACTGCAATGGTGAGCATAGGATGCATTTTCTGGATTCGAAATTAAATAATACTAGGATTTTAATATGAATCCCCTTTGTCCGCTTGCTAATGTCCGCATCGTGTTAAGCCATACCAGCCATTCCGGGAACATTGGCGCGGCAGCGCGGGCAATGAAAACGATGGGGCTGGATGCACTCTTTCTGGTAAATCCAAAATCGTTTCCCGACAAAGAAGCGGAAGCGCGCGCCGTCGGCGCATGGGATGTACTCAACACCGCCAGGATTTGTACCGACCTTGATGAAGCCCTTAGTGGTACGGTGCTAGCGGCAGCAATCACTGCACGTCCGCGAGATCTTTCGCATGATGTATTTGATTCGCGCATGGGCGCACAGGAATTGTGCGCCCATGCGCGGCAATATCCAGTGGCGCTAGTTTTCGGAACGGAAATGTCCGGTCTCACCACGATTGAAGTGAGTAAATGCCAAATTATTGTGCATATTCCGACCAACCCGGATTACTCCTCTCTCAATCTCGCCAGCGCAGTACAAGTGATGGCATATGAATTACGCATGGCGCTACCGAAAATTGAGCATCTCCCACAGTCAATGACCGTGCCGGCTAGCTTCGATGAAATTGAATTATTCCTCCGTCATCTGGAACAAAGCATGATTGGCAGCGGTTTCCTGGATCCACAGGAACCAAAACGATTGCTGCAGCGCATGCGTCGCTTATTTGCCCGTGCCCGATTAGAGAAAGAAGAAGTAAATATATTGCGTGGGATCCTGAGTGCCATGGAGAAGCGGCGATAAGCGCAACAAGAAGACTGATCCGAATTATTCGAACAAATTAGTTGACTGAATAAATGGGGTTTTATATACTTGATCAAAACTGTCAGGTATTTCTGTAAATGGCCTAAGAATAATTATTGGCCTGAATATTGATTCTAATGGGGAGCAAAAATGCGATTGACGACTAAGGGGCGTTTTGCAGTAACCGCGATGATTGATCTGGCCCTGCATGGTGATCAGGGGCCAGTAACCTTGGCGGGCATCAGCGAGCGCCAGAGGATTTCCCTATCTTATTTAGAGCAATTATTTGGAAAACTACGGCGCAATAAATTAGTGAGCAGTGTCCGTGGCCCTGGTGGCGGCTACCATTTAGTAAGGCCAATGAGTGAAGTGTCGGTGGCTGACATTATTCTTGCCGTGGATGAGCCGATTGATGCAACTCAGTGCAAGGGTAAAGAAAATTGTCACAATGATCAGCGCTGTATGACCCATGATCTGTGGACCAATCTCAATATCAAGATACGGGACTATCTATCTCTAGTCACGCTGGAACAACTGGTAACGAGCCCAAAAGTGAAGAATGTTGCTGTGTTGCAGGATCTGCGGGCGCACAAGCAACCGAAAGAAACATTCTCGGCGTAATCGCTGCTTACCTGCAAATAATGAATGCAAGCCCTTTGGATTAAATCCAGATCTTGCAGGATCAACGCTAGTTGATAAAAATGAATAAAATGGTACAGATATATTTCGACCATAACGCCACCACTGCGGTGGATGGTGCAGTGCTGGATGTGATGCTGCCATATTTTCAGGAAGAGTTCGGCAACCCTTCCAGTCGCCATCTTCGCGGCATGACAGCACGTCGGGCAGTAGACCGGGCACGCGGACAAGTAGCGGATTCAGTCGGCGTACAGCCGGAACAAGTGGTTTTCTGCAGTGGCGGATCAGAAGCCAATAACCTGTTCATCCAGGGAGCAGCAGGCTATCTGAAACCTGCGCGGATTATCGTTAGTGCAATTGAACATCCTTGCGTGCTGCGCCCAGCCCAGGAATTGGCCCGAAAGGTGCATGAGAAATGGAATTTACGGCGGCTGGCGGTGGATTGTTTGGGGCGAGTGAGTCTGGATGATGCCACTAACGCCATGAGGGAACAACAACCTGGCTTGGTGTCGGTAATGCTGGCAAACAATGAAACCGGTGTAATTCAGGATGTAGCGGCAGTTGCAGAAAAGGCCCGGGAGCATGGTGCCTGGACACACACCGATGCAGTGCAGGCCTTTGGAAAGGTTCCCGTGGATTTTGCCGCACTCAAAGTACATGCCATGACGCTTTCTGCCCACAAGATATACGGCCCCAAAGGTGCCGCTGCGCTGATTATGGATAAGCGACTATTACTCAAACCGCTCATTCTCGGTGGCGGCCACGAAAATGGATTACGTTCAGGTACCGAGAATGTCCCTGCCATCGTTGGTTTCGGCGCTGCCTGTGAGTTGGCCAAGATACGTATGGCCGAGATAGCCGCGCGTGTTGCGGCAATGCGCGCCCGTCTGGAGCAGGAACTGATTGAGATGGGCGCCGTCATTTTTGGGTTGGGGGCGGAACGTTTGCCCAATACCTGCTATTTTGCGTTACCCGGTATTGAAGGTGATACCTTGGTCGTCCGTCTCGACAAAGCAGGTTTCGCGGTGGCCAGCGGTGCTGCCTGCTCCAGCGTGACCCCCGGCCAAAGCCATGTGCTGGAAGCGATGGGAGTCGAACCCATGTTGGCGCGATGTGCAGTGCGAGTAAGTCTAGGCAGCGCCAACACGCCACTACAGGTAGAAGATTTCCTTAAAGCGCTTGTCAATACGTTGACAGGATTAAGAAACATGAATTCGGCTATGGTTTAAAAACTGCATAGCTCCACTTAGCAATCGATAAGTCTAGTGGTAAATGCAGTCCTTTCTGTGTCATCCTTTTATTTGGGTCAGGCAGCTTTCTTTTGTGTCACTTTTTTCGATGGTGAATATAGTGAACCCTTGTCATCGCCCATCGCCGCGCAAGGATTTACTGTGCTTCGACCTGTACGTGTCGATGCCCTTGGCATGATCCATGCCTGCCTCGCTTGATTTTTGCAAGTGAAACCCTTGTGAAACGTCAATAAACTTTCAAATAAACTCTGGTAGTTATTTTTTCACCGAATCTTCTCCAGGTCCGAATATATTCGGATAAGTTGCCTGTTTCCACGTAGAATCATCAAAACAAAAGCAGATATTCTCTGATTCTCTCTGCATTAGAAATAGCCACTAAAGGAGTGACAAATTGGCACAGCCAAATTTCCAATATGAAAAGCGCCAGAAAGACTTGGCCAAGAAAAAAAAACAGGAAGAGAAAAGACAACGCAAGCTGGATAAAGGCAAGACACCATCCGGTGACGATCCAGACCAGTCTCCGGATACGGCAGAGACCGAGGATGCGGAAAAGACCGAATAAATCGGGGGGTAGCCTGGACGGTCAGTCAAACAATAGATTCGTGCGACGGATCAACAAAACTGTATCAGGCCCATTTGCAATCTGCCATGAACGAATATAGATTCAATCCTGGATCCCATCATCGGCATGATGCAAAAACTACTGTACCGATACTCTGTTGCTGCAATCACTGTCAACGCCATTTTCCCGCGCATACCGCTCGCATCAAACATTCCGGCCACGTCATTGTGATGAAATCCAGATTTTTAGAGGCGGCCATAAAACCGTTATCCACAAAATCCATAGCAACCGTAAAATAATCCCACACAAGTTATTGGAGACAGCCATGCCCATCCCGACAGACACCAGGAGTCTGGCACTGTTTTGCGATTTTGAGAATATCGCCCTTGGTGTGCGTGACGCTAAGTATGAGATGTTCGATATCAACAAGGTACTGGAACGCCTATTGTTGAAAGGCAATATCGTGGTCAAGAAGGCCTATTGTGACTGGGATCGTTATAAAACCTTTAAAACGGCGATGCACGAGGCTTCGTTCGAACTGATTGAGATTCCTCATGTACGCCAATCCGGCAAGAATTCTGCCGATATTCGCATGGTGGTAGATGCACTTGATCTTTGCTATACGAAATCTCATGTTGATACTTTTGTCATCATCAGCGGCGACTCTGATTTCTCACCACTGGTGTCCAAGTTGCGGGAAAACAACAAGACTGTGATCGGCGTCGGCGTGAAGAATTCCACTTCCGACCTGCTTATCGCGAACTGTGATGAGTTCATTTATTATGACGATCTGGTAAGGGAAAAACCGAAGAGACAAGCGGTGAAAAAATCCGCCACCAAGTGCGTGCCTGCTGCTGCCATAGAAACAGTCAAAGACGAAAGCGGCAACAAACAGGAGGCCCTCGATCTGTTGATGGAAACAGTGGAAGCGCTATTCTCGGAACGCGGCGAGGAAGAAAAAATCTGGGGCTCGATGGTAAAGCAGGCGCTAAAGCGCCGCAAGCCGGGCTTCAATGAGGCCTATTACGGTTTCCGATCATTCGGAAAATTGCTGGACGAAGCCGAAATGCACAAGCTGCTGGAACTGGAGCGTGACGAGAAATCTGCGAACCGGCTTATCAAAAGCTTCAATCCTGACTATTAAGGGTAGAGAGCAATATGAAATTTATCACAAGGCTAGCATCGGGAAAGTCGCAAGAAACTGATACAGTCACATCTTTGATAATTGCGGTCTGCCAAAGTAATGATGAATAAATTATGTGGCTATTAACAGTAACAGGATTGGTACTGGCATTATTGGCACTTCCGGTTGTTGCTGGAGACTTTGAGGACGGGAGGCGGTTTGCTGCCAACAGGGACTATACCAGAGCCTTGGTATCCTTTAAAAAAGCTGCGGAACAGGGGAATGTGGATGCCCAATTCAATCTCGGCGTCATGTATGCCAGAGGTCAAGGAGTTGCGCAGGATGAACAGCAGGCCGTGATGTGGTATCGCATGGCGGCTGAGCAGGGAGATATCCAGGCACAAGCCATTCTGGGCTTTATGTACCTTAAGGGCCGTGGCGTTCCACAAGACGACCAGCAGGCCGCGTCCTGGTATCTAAAAGCTGCTGAGAAGGAACATGTGGAGGCGCAGTACAGTCTGGGGGTCATGTACGCCAAAGGCCAAGGAGTTGCGCAGGATGACCGGCAAGCAATGTCCTGGTACCTCAAAGCTGCTGAGAAAGAACATCCAGGGGCACAATTCAACTTGGGCGTCATATACGCCAAAGGCCGCGGGGTTACGCAGGACGAGCAGAAGGCTGCGATGTGGTATCGCAAGGCGGCCGAGCAAGGAGATGTTCCGGCACAAGCTATTCTAGGTTTCATCTATCTCAAAGGCCAGGGTGTTGCGCAGGATGACCGGCAGGCTGTGTCCTGGTATCTTAAAGCCGCTGAGAAAGGGCATCCGTGGGCGCAATATAATCTAGGTGTCATGTATGCTAAAGGCCGGGAAGTTGCGCAAGATGATCAACAGGCCGTGATGTGGTATCGCAAGGCGGCCGAGCAGGGCTACGCAGATGCGCAATACAATCTGGGCGTCATGTATGCCAGAGGCCGCGGGGTTGCACAGGATGAGCAGCAGACCGTGATGTGGTATCGCAAAGCCGCCGAGCAGGGCTACGCGGATGCGCAATACAATCTGGGCGTCATGTACGCCAGAGGCCGCGGGATTGCACAGGATGACCAGCAAGCTGTGATGTGGTACCGCAAGGCAGCAGAGCAGGGAGATGCAGATGCGCAATACAATTTAGGCATTAGGTATGCTGATGGCAAAGGTGTTGCTCAAGACTACATCGAAGCCCACATGTGGTTTAGTCTTGCAAGTGTGGGTGGCGAAGAAAGAGCTACCAAGAATCGGGCTATCGTCGAAGAAAAAATGGCGCATGAGCAGATTGCCGAAGCGCGGCTACGGGCAAGCGCATGGATGAAGACAGAGCAAAAATAACGTACCTAGCAGCATAATGGATTAAACCGTACTTCATGGCTTCCATGAGGAAGCGGAGCTGCGCATAGTGAGGAGCCTGACTTATTATGGGCAAGAAAAAATTAAGTTACCTCCGGCAAAGCCGGAGGTAACTTAATTTTGGGCGTAAAAACTATGCCTTAATTACAGGGAGCACTGCCTATGCAGCAAGTTTCCTGGCTAACCTGAATCGCGCGCAGCTTCGGGCTATGCCAAAGCATTTTTCCAGTGCTAACCTCAACTGTACTGGCTTGCGTCAATTCGGTAGCACTTTGTAATTCATTATCAGAAACGCTGATTTCTTTTTCCATTTGATTAGTCTCTTTTAGATAATTGTAACGCGGTTTACAGTCTTGGTTAGTGGGGCCAAATATGCTTGGCTAGAAACCCAATTTTCCGTTCCAAACAATCCACGAAAACGAATGAACCCAGTTACCTCGGAAGTTACGACTCTATTGTAATAACCGAATCGCTCATAATTGAATCCAGACCTATCTCATTCCATAGATCAAGGGTAGCCATTTTTAAACGGAGCTTTGCATAATCGACAGAGTAATACCCGTTTTTTCCGGCACTAACAGCATCTCGCCATTCTGGATGCGGCAATAAATCTTGCGCCATTACACCAACGAAGTTTAGATTTGACCAATAATATTTGAATGAGTATATTTTTATTCCATTTTCCAGAGTCGCTAGTAGCTGAATTTCTCTCTTTAACCGAGCATCTGAAGGAGGCGAGTAGCCGCTAGGGAAAAGAGTTTCTACACTAACCTGAAGCACGCGCAGCTTCGGGCTGTGCCACGGCAATTTTTCGGCATTACCTGAGACTCCCGCGATTTGCGTCAATTCGGTGGCACTTTGTAATTGGTGGATTCAACTCTGAAGTGCAACTTTTCTAAGTGAATTTAGGTGGCGAGCTGCGTTAATATCGGAGCCACTTAAACGACCAAGTAAAAGGAGCACAGATGAA
>VFJL01000008.1 GCA_009886095.1 Nitrosomonadales bacterium
CCTCGCGTTGCTGGGCATCGGCCTGACCGGATTAGGGGTGATGGCGCGCCGCCGCAAGGCTGCCTAAGCGCTCTGATTCAGGGGGCTTGTAGCACTTGTAGCACTTGTAGCAGACAACCCGACCTCACGGTCGGGTTTTTTATTGGATTTAAACTTGAATCCAGTCATATTCGGATAATTCAGTGAGGTAAACCCCGGCTATGCCGGGGGACTCACCAAGGTTTGACCTATACGTCGGTCACTGTGAATCTTCTTTCTCGACTAAGAAAAGGAGGTTTATGATGAAAGAGTATCAGAGTTTGAGCCATACCCGGTGGGATTGTAAATATCACGTTGTATTTATTCCGAAGCGTCGCAAGAAAGTGGTATTTGGAAGGGTCGGTGGATTCTAATTCCAAGTACATACCTCAACAAATGTTCATGAGAACATTGCTTCACCCGGAATGATGCAAGATAATATTGCTGCGGCGCGCAGACTGTTCGATGTCGGGAAAATTTTGGGAGCTTTGACTCTGCAGGTTAATGTGATCCGAGCGACCCACGCGTACCCAAAATTGTTGTCATTGAGCACTCGCAGTAAATAGGTCATGTTCCATCGCAGGAATACAGTTAGCCTAGTCACTTAGCAGCACCATTACGCATCCAGTTGCTTCGTTGCCTTTTTGCTGTCAGTAGCGATCTTTCATCGTAAGCATGTAATCAGCAGGATCAGGAATATGAATCTATCTCCCCTCACCGCTCTTTCCCCCCTTGATGGCCGCTATCACGGCAAAGTTGAGGCACTACGGCCTTACTTCAGTGAATATGCGCTGATCCGTCACCGCGTTCAGATTGAAGTCGAATGGTTCAAAGCATTGAGCCAGGAGCCTGCTATCAGCGAAGTCCCAGCGTTTTGCGCCGGTACCATTGCGCAACTCGACGATCTGGCGGTAAATTTTTCCGCAGCTGACGCAGAAGCAGTCAAGATTATTGAGGGCCGCACCAATCACGACGTCAAAGCCATTGAATACTGGCTCAAGGAATGTCTGACAGAGAATACTGAAGTCACTGGGGCTGTGGAATTTATCCATTTTGCCTGCACCTCAGAAGATATCAATAATCTTTCCCACGGACTGATGCTGATGCGCAGTCGCGACCAAGTGCTGCTGCCAGCATTGAAGAATATTATTGCCAGACTCAGTGAGATGGCGCATCAACTGGCTGCGGTACCCATGCTTGCCCGCACTCACGGCCAACCCGCCACCCCTACTACCCTGGGCAAGGAACTTGCCAACTTTGTCCATCGCCTGCAACGTGGGTCTGAGCGGCTGGCTGCCATTGTCATTCTCGGCAAAATCAACGGGGCGGTCGGCAACTATAACGCTCACCTCGCTGCTTACCCAAATTTTGACTGGGAAAGATTTGCACAGATTTTTGTCGAGAAACTAGGCTTGGAATTCAATCCCTACACTACTCAAATCGAACCGCATGATGCCATTGCAGAGTTGCTCGACGCTTATGCGCGCATCAACACCGTGTTGCTGGATCTAGACCGCGACCTGTGGGGGTATATTTCGCTTGGTTATTTTAAGCAAAAAACCAAAGCAGGCGAAATCGGTTCGTCAACCATGCCACACAAGGTCAATCCGATTGACTTTGAAAACTCGGAAGGCAATCTGGGCATCGCCAATGCACTGTTGCGGCACCTGAGCGAGAAACTGCCAGTATCACGCTGGCAGCGCGATCTAACCGACTCCACCGTATTGCGCAATCTGGGCGTAGCGCTGGGACACACGCTGCTGGCATACGACTCCTGCAGCAAAGGGTTAAGCAAGCTGGAAGCCAATCCGGAGCGATTAACGGCAGATCTGGAGAATACCTGGGAAGTTCTGGCAGAGCCGATCCAGACGGTAATGCGCCGCTATGGCGTACCCAATCCTTATGAGCAATTGAAGGAACTCACCCGTGGCAAGGGCGGCATTACTAAAGAAGTGCTGCACAAATTTATCGTCAGCCTCGCTCTTCCGGAAACTGAAAAAATACGCCTGCTGAAAATGACACCACAAAACTATATTGGCAAGGCTGTGGAACTGGCTCACAGAATCGAAAAATAAAGAGGCATCTCCAAGTCCTGCATCACAACATTGACTCAGTCCTTCCCCATTTTTTCAAGCGCATCAATCATCATTGCGGCTGCATTAAAGCCAGTTTGATCGGCAATCTCCCGCATGCAGGTGGGGCTGGTGACGTTGATTTCAGTGAGATAGTCGCCGATCACATCCAGTCCTACCAACATCAAGCCCTGGTCGCGTAATACAGGACCCAGCGCTGCGGCAATTTCACGGTCGCGCTCGCTGAGCGGTTGCGCCACACCAGTGCCACCTGCCGTCAGATTCCCGCGCGATTCGCCCGCTTTGGGGATACGCGCCAGTGTGTAAGGTATCGGCTCACCGTCTATCAGCAGAATACGTTTATCGCCCTGTGCAATTGCCGGGATGTGGCGCTGAGCCATGATCGTGCGGGTGCCATAATGCGTCAGGGTTTCAAGAATCACGCTGATATTGTGGTCAGCGCTGTGAACGCGAAATACGCTGGCGCCACCCATGCCATCAAGTGGTTTCAGCACGATGTCGCGGTGTTCGCCAAGAAAATCACGGAGCAGGTGCTCCTGCCTGGTTACCAGCGTAGGCGCAGTGAATTGCGGAAATTTCGCTATTGCAAGTTTCTCGTTATGATCGCGTATTCCGCGTGGACTGTTGATGACACGCGCACCTTGACCCTCTGCCAATTCCAGCAAGTAGGTGCTGTAGACATACTCCATGTCGAACGGTGGATCCTTGCGCATCAAGACTGCATCAAATTCCTGTAGCGGCGTTTCCTTCGGCTCTTCTGCCTGGTACCAGCGATGCCCGCCGTCACCCTCCTCGCCGGTTAGTTCCAGCGCACGCGCAAAACCGACCGCCGCACCACCTCTCCATGCCAAGTCCCCTTGCTGCATCACAAACAACCGATGGCCGCGCAAGGCCGCCTCACGCATCATGGCAAAGCTCGAGTCCTTATAGGTTTTGATCGAGTCCAGTTGGTCGAGAATGAAGGCAAGTTTCATTGCTGCCGTTTCCAGGTTAATTATGTTTCTTTATTAGCCATGGATAGGGGTGCGCTGACAGCACCCAGACCCCGCTCCAATTCCAGAGCCGCTGCCAGCAGCGCCAATCGCGCCACTACCCCATAAGCATAGAATCGGTTGGGAATGCTATCCGGACGGGCCTCGCGGTCAGGCAACAAACAGGTGGTTTCAAAAGCCAACGGCATGAAATGCATACCCGGCGCATTGAGGTTCTCATCCGTACCGCGTCCCGTATGCACCCGGTAGAAACCACCCACTACACAATGATCGATCATGTATATCACTGGTTCTGCCACTGCCTGATTGATGCTTTCGAGGGTGTATACCCCTTCCTGCACCAGCACTTCTGTCACCGGCAAACCTTCTTTTACTACCGCCATTTTGTTGCGCTGCCTGCGATTCAGTGCGCGCACCTCGGCACCGTCTTTCACTGTCATGATTCCCATGCCATAGGTACCCGCATCGGCCTTGATAATGACAAATGGATCCTGCTTGACGCCGTATTGCACGTATTTCTCCCGGATTTCACGCAAGATCTCATCTACATTCCCCGCTAGGCAGTCCTCACCTTTTTTCTCGCGAAAATTTATTTTTCCGCAATAAGCAAAATAAGGGTTGATGAGCCACGGGTCAATGCCGATCAGCTTTGCAAATTCTTCCGCCACGCGGTCGTAAGCCGTGAAATGCTGTGATTTCCGCCGTGTCGCCCAACCTGCATGCAGCGGCGGAATAACCGTCTGCTCCAGATTCTGCAATATCGCCGGAACACCCATCGAAAGATCATTGTTGAGCAGCACTGCGCACGGGTCAAACCCCTCTACGCCTAAGCGGTTGCCTTGGCGCCGAACCGGTTCCAGCGTAAGACTGCCACCGCCGGGGAGTTCGATCGTGGTAGTTGCGGTGATTTCCGGCAACAGGCTGCCGATGCGAACGTTCATTCCAGCATGCCGCATGATGGCTTGCAAAGTGGCGACGTTTTGCAGATAAAAAACATTGCGCGTGTGATTCTCCGGGATTAGCAGCACACTGCGGGCATCGGGGCAGATTTTTTCCACCGCCGCCATCATCGCCTGTACGCATAACGGCATGAAGTCCGGATTGAGGTTGTTGAAGCCGCCAGGGAATAGATTTGTATCCACCGGCGCCAACTTGAAACCGCTATTGCGCAAATCCACCGAACAATAAAACGGCACAACATGATCCTGCCATTGCCCTCGCAGCCAGTGCTCAATTACCGGCATGGCATCAAGAATGCGCTTTTCCAGGTCGAGTATCGGGCCACTCAGGGCAGTGGTGAGATGAGGGACTAACATGGGAGTGAGGAGGTGCGTAATAAGTCATTACATTGTAGCACCACACATTGCCGGATCCTGCGAATATGCGGCAATCATGCAGACTAAAGGGCACCTCTAAAGACTAAGCGTTATGCCCTGACCCTGCTGCAGGCTCTCTATAGTCGCGGGGGGCTTGTTCAGAGATTTCCTAAATCCTCCTTCAGTCTGATATGGTAGCAGCAATGCTGTTCAAACATTGCTTATCAGGTTCTCTCTCCCGCATGCATCGCACCTATGCTTAACACCTTGGAACTTGTCCTGATTCTACTTGCCACCGCAGTACTGGCAGTAGTGGTATTTCGTCTGCTGCGCCTGCCACCGATACTGGGTTACTTGCTGACTGGGATCGTTATCGGCCCGCATGCACTGGGCTGGATACCCGAAACATCAGAAGCCGGCCATCTGGCTGAATTCGGTGTGGTGTTTCTGATGTTCAGCATCGGTCTCGAATTCAGTCTGCCCAAGCTTGTCACCATGAAGCACCTCGTATTTGGCTTTGGTGCAGCGCAAGTCGGCACCACCATGCTAACCGTCATGGCTGTGGCCTTGCTGCTGGGGTTGGACTGGCGCGTGGGGCTTGCTCTGGGCGGAGCGCTGGCGATGTCTTCCACCGCCATTGTCAGCAAGATGCTGGCAGAGCGACTGGAGCTTAATTCTTCTCATGGGCGACAAATTATCGGTGTTTTGCTATTTCAGGATCTGGCAGTAGTGCCGCTTCTGATCCTGGTCCCAGCTCTGGCGCACACGGTTGACAGCGGCAGTGCCGATCTCGGTATGACCCTCACAATCGCCTTGCTTAAAGCAGCCGTGGTACTCGCGCTCATTTTATTTTTTGGACAGCGTCTGATGCGCCCCTGGTTTCATCTGGTAGCACGGCAGAAATCCTCCGAGCTATTCGTGTTAAATGTATTGCTTATCACTTTGGGGCTCGCCTGGTTCACTGATATTGCAGGCTTGTCACTGGCGTTGGGCGCATTCCTTGCGGGAATGCTGATTTCGGAAACCGAATACCGCTATCAGGTTGAGGACGATATCAAGCCGTTCCGCGATATATTGCTGGGTCTATTCTTTGTAACTATTGGCATGTTGCTGGATATCCAGGTCGTCATGCAGAATTTCTTGTGGGTAGCGCTGTTGCTGGTGGCACTGGTGGCGCTAAAAACAGCATTGATCGCAGGATTGTCACGATTATTCACGGCCGACTCTGGTGTAGCAGTGCGCACTGGTCTGAATCTTGCTCAAGCGGGAGAATTCGGCTTTGTCCTGTTGGCCCAAGCTGGCGCACTTGGATTGGTGGATAATCCCACCATGCAACCAGTATTGGCGGCGATGGTGCTGTCCATGCTGGTTGCGCCTTTTATCGTCGAGCGCAGTGAGCGCATGGCACGGCATTTCTCCGCTGCCGAATGGATGAACCGCGCCCTCCAACTCACCACCATCGCCGCGCAAACCATGGACGATCAAGGTCACGTCATTCTCTGTGGTTACGGGCGCAGCGGACAGAATCTGTCGCGTCTACTGGAAAAAGAATCGATTCCTTTCATCGCGCTGGATCTCGACCCGCAGCGCATTCATGAAGCAACGGCAGCAGGTGAAACAGTGGTATACGGCGACGCAGCCAGGCGCGAAGTGCTGATTGCTGCTGGACTGATGCGTGCCAAGGTGCTGGTGATAAGCTACGCCGATACCGCCTCGGCACTTAGAATCCTCGGCCATGTTCGCGCGTTGCGTCCAGAGTTGCCGGTAGTGGTGCGCACGCTGGATGACACGGATATCGACCAGCTAAAGGAGGCTGGGGCAGCAGAAGTGGTAGCAGAAATCATGGAAGGGAGTCTGATGCTGGCATCCCACGCGCTGATGCTATTCGGTTTGCCACTTAACCGGGTGATGGAGCGTATTCGCGAAACGCGTGAGCAACGCTACAGCCTGTTCCGCGGCTTCTTTCACGGAACTACGGACGAGGCCGATGCAACGGAAGAACAAGTGCAACTGCGGTTGCATAGCATGCTGATCACACCCGGCTCAGCCGCAGTCGGCATGACTCTGGGAGAGCTGGATCTGAGTGGGTTGTCGGTGGAAGTCACCGCAGTGCGCCGGCGCAATACGCGGGAACTGTTGCCGGATAATGAGACCCGGTTGGAAGTCGACGATGTGGTGGTATTACGGGGCACTCAGGAAAATCTGGCGGCGGCAGAGATCAGGCTGATGCAAGGATAGAATGGGGACTGGGGCGAATGTGCAAAATACGGATAATGTATGCCTTGTCTTGACCCCCGCTGCTGGAGTATAGTTCGTATTCTGCCATTTAATATCCAAGCGGAAGAGCGCGCCAGTTTTAGCGGCGCCGCCGAAGGCGCAACCCCCCGGAATCGCTCAGGCACAGATCAGGTTAGCCCTGATCCTTGAAAACCGTTTGTGACAGGCATTCTGGAGAGAGCCGACATTTAATCCGGCCACCGAAGGGGCACACGGAACCAACATTCCGTAATCTCTCAGGTAAAAAGGACAGAGGGGTGAAGTCATGTGATATGGCTTCACCTTTTTTAATTTTGGGATTACACCTGTGCTGAAAACAACGCCGCTTAACCAAACCCACCGCGATATGAATGCCAAGATGGTCGACTTTGGCGGCTGGGATATGCCATTACATTATGGCTCCCAACTTGACGAGCACCACAAGGTGCGGAGTGATGCCGGCATGTTCGACGTATCGCATATGCTGGCGGTGGATATCAAGGGTGAGACCGCGCGTGCATTCCTGCGGCAGCTATTCGCTAACAACGTGGATAAGCTGACGCAGCCGGGTAAAGCACTTTATTCCTGTATGCTTAATCCCCAAGGTGGGGTGATTGATGATCTGATTGTTTACTTCTTGACTGAATCATGGTTCCGCGTGGTGGTAAATGCGGGCACTGCTGACAAGGATATGGCATGGATGCAGGCACGGCGCGATGAGCTCGCCCCTGGCCTGGAAATCACCCCACGCCGTGATCTGGCCATGATCGCAGTGCAGGGACCCAATGCCCGTACCAAGGTTTGGCAAGTCATTGCAGGTTCCCAGGCTGTGACAGAAAGTCTGAAACTATTCCATGCGGCCACGTTTAATGAATATTTTATCGCTCGAACTGGCTACACTGGCGAGGATGGTTTTGAAATCATATTGCCTGCCACTGGCGCGGCAGATTTCTGGAATGCGCTCCATGCCGCAGGTGTGGCACCTGCGGGACTCGGTGCGCGTGACACGTTGCGGCTCGAGGCTGGCATGAATCTTTACGGTCAGGACATGGATGAAACCACCAACCCGCTGGAATCGGGATTGGCTTGGACAGTTGACTTGAAAAGTGAGCGCGATTTCATCGGCAAGCAAGCGCTGCTGCAGATACCGGTAAAACAGCAATTGATCGGCCTGCTGTTGCTGGATCGCGGCGTGTTGCGCAGTCATCAGAAAGTTATTGCGCGACACGATGATAAAGAGACTGCGGGTGAGATTACCAGCGGTGGATTTTCGCCTACACTTAACCAGTCTATTGCACTGGCACGCCTGCCATCACAGGTATCCGCTGGTGATGAAGTGCAGGTAGTAGTGCGCGACAAGATGCTGCGAGCAAAAGTAGTGAAATACCCGTTCGTGCGAAATGGCAAGAGTCTGATCTAAACTGAACTGAACTGAATAACAGCATAAATTATTTAATCCTGGAGCGAAAACATGGATATCCCAACCAACCTGAAATACACTAAATCCCACGAATGGGTAAGACTTGAGGACGACGGCACCGCGACGATTGGCATTACCCGCCATGCCCAGGAACTACTGGGTGATATGGTGTTTGTAGAAATCCCGCAAGTGGGACGCAAACTCAAGCAAAGAGAAGAATGCGCCGTGGTGGAATCAGTCAAGGCCGCTGCCGATGTGTATGCACCTATCTCAGGGGAAGTAATCGCAATCAATCCTGAGCTTGAATCCGCACCGGAAAAAGTTAATGAGGATGCCTTCTCAGCGTGGCTGTTCAAACTAAAACCAACCAACGCCGCTGATCTGGATGGTCTGCTCGATGCTGCAGGGTACCAAAAGGTACTTGAAAGCGAAGCACATTGATAAGCCCGGTCAGGTGAAAATTTAAGTGTAAATAAAAGTCCCGTACTTCAATTTGCATTCTGCACGTTTCATATTTCATTACTCACGATTCATGGAAACAAACCATGCCGTTTATTCCCCATACTGAAGAAGACATAAGCGTAATGCTTGCAAGCATCGGCGCAAACACCATTGAAGATCTGTTCGATGAGATTCCTCCCGCTCTAAAAAACGGCAGTCTGCAAGTGTTGCCGGGATTAAGCGAAATGGAAATTTCCCGGCTAATGCTGGAGCGAGCTGAGACGGATGGGCGCTATCTCAATTTCATTGGTGCCGGTGCTTACGAACACCATATCCCTGCCGCAGTATGGCAAATCACTACTCGCGGCGAATTCTATTCCTCCTACACCCCGTATCAAGCGGAAGCGAGCCAGGGCACGCTACAACTGCTTTATGAATACCAGACCATGATGGCCTCTCTGACCGGCATGGATGTATCCAATGCCAGTATGTACGACGGCGCCTCTGCACTGGCTGAAGCAGCGTTGATGGCGGTGCGCTCACACAAGTCCTCGCGTCGCATTCTGATGCCGACAACCGTGCATCCGATCTACCGCAGAGTAGTGCGCGCCATTGTCAAGAATCAAGGTATCGAAGTTGTGGAAATCCCCTACTGTGCAGAATGTGGGCACACGCTGGTGGAAAGCCTCGCACCCTACGCAGGTCAGGATATTGCCGCGCTGGTCATCCCTCAACCCAATTTCTTTGGTGTACTCGAACCGGTGGACGCCCTTACCGACTGGGCGCATAGCAACAACGCACTGGCCATTGGCGTGGTTAATCCCATGGCACTGGCGCTGCTTACCCCACCCGGCGAGTGGGGCAGCACAGGCGCAGATATAGCGGTAGGTGAAGGTCAGCCACTGGGCATTCCGCTTTCCAGCGGCGGACCGTATTTCGGATTTATGGCCTGCAAGCAGTCGCTGGTGCGGCAGATACCAGGACGCATTATTGGCCGCACGACCGATCTGGACGGCAAGACTGGTTTTGTGCTCACGCTACAAGCACGCGAACAGCATATCCGCCGCTCCAAGGCCACCTCCAACATTTGTACCAACCAGGGATTGATGGTCACTGCTGCCACTATTTATATGTCCTTGGTAGGGCCGGAAGGACTGCGGCGGATAGCTGCTCAATCCCATGCCAACACCATCGCATTAGTCGAACAGATGGAAACCTTGAAAGGGGTAAAAAGAATTTTCAGCGGGCCATTATTTCACGAAGCGGCAGTGACGCTACCTACACCAACGGACGCCGTGTTACAAACGCTTAAAAATCAGGGAATACTAGCCGGACTAAACTTGGGGGAGCATTACCCGGAACTCGGCAATGCGCTGCTGGTATGCGCTACTGAAACCAAGATAGCGGCCGACCTGGAGAAATATGTGGAACATCTGCGCCAAGCATTGGCATAGCGGTTGCATCGGCGCGCTACGCAACATAATTATGATTGTCCTCTAACCCTACTCAACCAAGGAGAATAACATGGTCACTCTCGCAGGCACCCCTATCAAAGTCGAAGGCACTTTTCCAAGAGTTGGCGATAAGGCGCCAGCATTTTCGCTGGTAAACAAAGATTTGAAAGATGTGACACTGGCTGATTTTGCCGGCAAGAAAAAAGTTCTGAATATCGTACCTAGCCTGGATACGCCCATCTGCGCTATTTCCACACGCAAATTCAATGAAAAAGCCAGCAACATGCATAATACCGTGGTGCTGATAATCGCCGCTGACCTGCCTTTTGCGATGAGCCGCTTCTGCGACGTTGAGGGGTTGGACAAAGTGGTGGTGCTATCAACCATGCGCGGCGCCGAATTTATGAAGAATTACGGCGTTGCCATCACCGACAGCCCGCTAGCTGGCGTCACTGCGCGTGCAGTGGTAGTACTGGATGAGAATGACATAGTAATACACGCCGAACTGGTGCCGGAAATAAAAGACGAACCCAATTACGATGCGGCTTTGGCTGCGTTGAACTAAACTTCACAGAATACTAACCGCAAAGGTGCGGATCTAACCATGCTGATATTTGAACACTCACGCCCCGGGCGGCGCAATTATTCCCAATCTCCGGCGACTGCTGCGGAAATCAGAAATATTCCGCAGAATCTGCTGCGCAAAACACTGCCATTATTACCGGAAGTCTCTGAAATGGATGCGGTGCGTCATTACACGCGGCTGTCGCAACTGAATTTCTCGATAGACACGCAGTTCTATCCGCTTGGCTCCTGTACCATGAAATACAATCCACGAGTATGCAACTCGCTGGCCATGTTGCCACAATTTCTCGCGCGGCACCCGCTTGCATCGGAGGACACTGGGCAAGGCTTCCTGGCATGCATGTACGAATTGCAGGAAATATTGAAGGATGTAACCGGTATGGCCGGTGTGAGTCTTACGCCGATGGCTGGTGCGCAGGGTGAATTCGTCGGCGTGGCGATGATACGCGCCTATCATGAAGCACGTGGAGATTATGCCCGTACCGAAATTATCGTACCCGACGCTGCCCATGGCACCAACCCAGCCACGGCAGTAATGTGTGGTTACAAGGTAGTAGAAATTCCCACTGGCAAAGAAGGCGATGTTGACATGGCTGCGCTGAAAGCAGCGGTGGGGCCGAAAACAGCAGGACTGATGCTGACTAACCCTTCCACACTAGGCGTGTTCGAAAAAAATATTGCTGAAATGAGCAAGATCGTTCACCAGGCAGGCGGACTGCTCTATTATGATGGCGCAAACCTGAACGCGATACTCGGCAAGGTGAAGCCGGGCGACATGGGGTTTGACGTGATTCACATCAATCTGCACAAGACTTTCTCTACCCCGCATGGTGGCGGTGGTCCAGGTTCTGCTCCGGTGGGTGTTGCCGAGCGCTTGCTACCATTCATGCCGGTACCAGTGGTGGCATTTGAGCAGGGAACGTATCGCTGGTTGACGGAAAAGGAAATACCACAGTCCATCGGCAGATTGTCTGCGCATATGGGCAATGCTGGCGTGCTGTTGCGGGCTTATATCTACATTCGTCTGCTGGGTGCGGAGGGCATGCACCGGGTGGCTGAGTTCGCCACGCTCAATGCCAATTATTTGATGGTGGAATTAAGTAAAGCTGGTTTTGAAATTGCCTACCCAACCCGCCGTGCCAGCCATGAATTCATCGTCACGCTGAAAGACCTAAAGGAAAAAACTGGCGTGACTGCAATGAATGTGGCCAAACGGTTGCTGGATAAGGGTTACCACGCCCCCACCACCTATTTCCCAATGCTGGTGCCGGAATGCCTGCTGATTGAGCCGGCTGAAACCGAGTCCAAGCAAACCCTCGATGCTTTCGTTGCATCGATGAAGGAGATTCTGGCTGAAGCTCACGCCCAACCAGAAATGCTCAAAGGCGCGCCGCATACCACGCCGGTACGTAAACTGGATGATGTGAAAGCTGCCAGAGAACCAGATTTGACCTGGAAACAGTCATCCTGATGGAGTGCGCCGGAAATATCGTTTGTTGAAAACCCCGGCCATCGAGTGCTTCCGGTACAAAAAACCGCAGGAGGCAGATGCATTAATCTACCTTGGTCTTGAATTGGCCCACTCGTACTAGCGACTCATTTCCCCGGAGGCGAAATTCGGTAGCAGCACTCCTGCTATAATCCAAGTTTACAGCCTTACACCTAACACCATGCACACTCTCATTTGCGGCTCCATTGCCTACGACACCATCATGGTGTTTAACGATCACTTCAAGAATCATATCTTGCCGGAAAAGATTCATATCCTGAATGTCGCCTTTCTGGTTCCGGATATGCGCCGGGAATTTGGCGGCTGTGCCGGCAACATTGCCTACAATCTGCAAATGATAGGTGGTGCACCGTTGATCATGGCCGCAGTGGGCGACGACTATCAGCCCTATGCCGATCGGCTACAGAAACTAAGTCTGGCACAAACCCATGTCCGTTTGGTGCGTGACACGTTCACCGCGCAAGCATTCATCACTACTGATCTGGCAGACAATCAGATCACTGCATTCCATCCTGGTGCGATGAATTTTTCTCATCAGAACCACATAGCCGATGCGACAGATGTGAGCCTCGGTATCATTGCCCCGGATGGGCGTGATGGTATGGTGCAGCATGCGCGCGAGTTTCATGAAGCAGGAATTCCTTTCCTGTTTGACCCCGGCCAAGGACTGCCGATGTTCAATGGCAAGGAATTGCTGGATTTCATCGACAAGGCAGATTACGTCGCAGTCAACGACTATGAGGGTCAATTACTGCAGGAGCGTACCGGGTGTACACTGGAAGCGCTGGCAAAACTGGTCAAAGGTCTGGTCGTCACAAAAGGATCGCAGGGGTCGGTAATTTATTCCGATGGGCAGCAGATTGAAATCCCGTGTGTTAAACCGGATGAAGTGGTTGACCCGACCGGTTGCGGCGACGCTTATCGTGCCGGACTGCTTTATGGCATTGCTAATAATATGGACTGGCAAACAATCGGACAGCTTGGTTCACTCATGGGCGCACTAAAAATCGCACAGCGTGGCGGACAGAATCACAGCTTCAGCCGGGATGAAATCGGGCAGCGCTATTTTGAAGCGTTTGGCAGCCGCATTCCATAAAGGCGCCTCTAATAATTCGATGTTCTAAACAAAACGGGGCAGAAACAAAAGTGTAGGTGCGGCCCATAGTAAGCGTATGGGTGATATGCAAGAAAACATTTTTTGTAAGCAACGAAGTGTTGTGACGAAATCCGGATTTAGAGACGCTGATAAGGAGAACTTAATGCAACAAGCGAATATTCTAGCAGGAGCATTGATTAGCCTATCCGTAGTTATATTGAGCGGCTGCGCAACTGGTGTGGGAGGTGGCACCTATTCCCGTGATCAGGTACGGCAAGAACAAAGCGTCCGTACTGGCGTGGTGGAAAGTGTGCGTGAAGTGCAGATTGAAGGTACCCGCAGCGGTGTGGGCGCAGTTGCAAGCGGGGTGGCGGGTGGTATCGGTGGCAGCTTTATGGGAGATGGCGCACTCGGCGCCCTTGGTGCGGTGCTTGGCGCCGTTGGCGGAGGGCTGGTGGGACAAGCGGTCGAGGAGGGAGTAACGCGCAAGAAAGGACTGGAGATTACCATCAGACTCGATAACGGCTCGTTGGTTGCAATCACCCAGGAAGCGGTGGCAGACGAGGCTTTCAAGCCAGGTGAACGGGTGCGAATCGTATCGGGAAGCGGAGTTTCACGAGTAACGCATTAGGAGTGTGTAGCAGAAACAGAAGATCGTCATTATTAATGCGATAACGGCAACATGAAAAACACCACCAGTTTGCTGATACGAATCTTCCGTTCCACCCGTTTACTGTTGCATGTCATTTCCGGGTTGGCACAATCCGCGATCTATCCATATCTCAGTCAACCCACACAGAAGCGCATGGCGCAGAACTGGTCGGCAGGTCTGCTCAGGATTCTCTGCATTAGATTACGCTGCAGCGGTGTTCCACCATCCACGGGAGTGCAGCGGGTGATGCTGGCAGCAAATCATGTTTCGTGGCTGGATGTCTATTCGCTGATATCCGTGTGCCCTGCCCGTTTCGTTGCTAAATCCGAAATCCGCAACTGGCCGTTGCTTGGATGGTTGAGCCAGAATGCGGGAACACTGTTCATCGAACGCACAAAACGCAGCGATACCGCCCGGATCAATCAGGACATTAGTAATGCCCTGACTATAGGGGACCGAGTTGCAGTATTTCCGGAAGGCACCACCAGCGACGGAACCGCATTGCGGCATTTCCATGCATCATTATTGCAACCGGCAGTGGCCGCCGAGACTTTGTTATACCCGGTAGCAATCCGCTACCATGATATGGCAGGGCATATTAGTAACGCGGCGGCATATGTTAATGTCTCGCTGCTGGAGTCACTGCAACAAATATTACGGCAGTCGTGGATTGAAGTGGAACTAATCTTTGCCGATCCGGTTAACAGCAACGGGAAAAATCGGCGAGAGCTGGCACGTTTTGCCGAGCAGGCTATTGCCAGCGCGCTATCCCTTCCGGTGCCCCACAAGGCACCTGGAAAACCTTCCGGTCTTCCAGTCGCATAGCTGTGAGACTCCCCCCCCACAGACAACCAGTATCCAGCGCAATCAGGTTATCCCGCACCTGCAAATCCAGTGCCGACCAGTGCCCGCAAATAACGGTGGCTTCCTGGCTGGCACGATCCGGTATCTCGAACCATGG
The DNA here is from genome assembly GCA_009886095.1 of Nitrosomonadales bacterium. Classification (GTDB taxonomy): domain Bacteria; phylum Pseudomonadota; class Gammaproteobacteria; order Burkholderiales; family Nitrosomonadaceae; genus VFJL01. Next base: position 14,795 of record VFJL01000008.1, read on the forward strand.
CAGATAACCGGCTGGAATATCCTGTATTCGACCTTTGTAAACAAAATTCATTTCTCCGCCAGTGGTACACACGCGCATGCGCGTCATGGCATTGGTAACCACCCGCAAGCGGTCGTACCCGGCAAGATTGTCGTCCCAGTGATCTGGCTGGTTACCGTACATATGTGAGAAGAATTTACGAAAATCATTTCCACGCAGCGCAGCTTCGACTTCTTGCGCGAGCAACGCGGCCTGTGCCACGCTCCATGTCGGCAGCAAACCTGCATGTACCATGACGTAGTCACCCTCTACATACAGCAAACGCTGTTGCCGCAGCCAGTAGAGCAACTCATCCCGGTCAGGTGCGACCAGTATTGCCTGTAACGTGTCGCTGGGGTGCAGCCTGACGCAACCTTCCGCAACCATAAGCAGATGCAGATCATGATTACCCAACACCATGACTGCTGCATCGCCCAATGCCCTGATGAACCGCAACAGAATCAGCGAATCCGGACCGCGATTGACAATGTCCCCCACCAGCCACAGCTTGTCTGTTGCAGAATCAAAACCGAGCAAGTCAAGAAGCTGCCTGAACTCTTTATAACAGCCTTGCAGATCGCCGATTGCGTAAGTAGCCATGTGAGGGTAGCTTGTTCCGCTTCCGTTTTTTTACGTTATTTCAATTCCAGTTCGGAAGCGAAATGGGGTGATGACGAACCAACGCCGCAGACAGTAAGTCCTCTAAAAGGACTTCCTTCAGGGCGTATAGCACGGCCAGGCGCAAGTGAGGATCACTAATGAAATGGAATTAAAATTATACCGCTATCTCTGATGCACCACAGCTACATCATGCAAAAATAAGGGGCGGTCTGGAGCCGCCCCTTATTAATTCAAATTTTATCGCGAATCACTTCGCCTGACTCACCATGTAATCCACCACAGCTTTGACATCGTCATCAGACAGACTGGCATTGCCACCTTTGGCAGGCATTGCATTTTTGCCCTTGATCGCACTGTTGTAAAGTGTGGCATTACCGTTTTTGATGCGCGGCGCCCATGCCAGTTTGTCTCCCTGTTTGGGTGCGCCCGCTGCGCCACTGACGTGACATGCAGCACAGCTGGCAGTGTAGACTGCCTGGATTCTATCTGCGCTACTAACGGCTACAGTTGGGGCAGCAGTCGCCAATGCGGCCCCCAAGTCCGCGTCAGTCTGCAACAAATCGCTTGCAAATACCAGTTTTCCTACAGGCTGCAAGCGCTTGGCTACAGATTCATCCGACAAAGCAGGGTCGTTTTTTATTACTGAAATACCACCAGTGGCATACTGCGCCAACAGTACGACAATCGCAATTGGAAACACAATAGCGAGCAATAAAATTGTAATTAATTGTTTCGGCGTCTTGATGGCCGAGGAATGCTCTTCAGTGTCGCTCACAATAACTCCTCATGCAAATTAGATTAATTTTATATCTTCAGGTTCTCTGATGCAAAATGCACTTACGACGACGTTGGACGGATGCCACAAAAAAAGTTATCCTATCACCGCTGCATTAGGGAATCCCGAGGATGTAGTCCCCATTTGCGCCCATAGCTCAGCTGGATAGAGTACCGCCCTCCGAAGGCGGGGGTCACACGTTCGAATCGTGTTGGGCGCACCAAAGTTCTTATCATATATTGTTTCGATCATTCGTGGTTACTTCCGCGTCATCAGCAATCACCCTCCTTTTCTGGGAACTCGTGTTCCCGCTCAGAGGCGGTGCCTACAACGAATTAAACCGCCTGAGGGGGCGGTTTAATCATGAGCAGTTACTTTGCCCACTGTCCTGGTAGGCGCGATTGGACTCGAACCAACGACCCCCACCATGTCAAGGTGGTGCTCTAACCAGCTGAGCTACGCGCCTAAGAAGACCGAATTTTAACTGAAATGGCACGGGGCTTCAAATTATAATCCTAAGACGCAGCCAAACGTAGCCAGACATAACTATACTCATGGAAAAGATCCGCTTGTCTAAACTCATGTCCGCACAAGGGCTCTGCTCCCGCAGAGAAGCGGACAGCTATATCGAGCGTGGCTGGGTATTTGTCGATGGCGAGCGCATTACCGAGCTAGGCACGAAGATTTATCCTGTGCAGAAAATCAGACTCGACAAAGCTGCACAAGCACAGCAGTTTGGCCGGGTAACGATATTACTGAATAAACCCATTGGCTACGTATCGGGACAACCAGAACCAGGCTACAAACCGGCGGTGGCTCTGGTTAACCAGGAGTCTTGCTTTCATGGCGATCAATCGCCGCAGCGATTCAGCCCGACGCACTTGAAAGGCCTGGCTCCGGCAGGGAGACTGGATATCGATTCGCAGGGTTTGCTGGTACTGACACAAGATGGTCGCATCGCCAAACAGCTGATTGGCGCAGATTCCAGGATTGAGAAGGAATATCTGGTGCGAGTAGAGGGGACGTTGTCGAATCAGCAACTGGATTTATTGAATCATGGCCTGAGCCTGGACGGTGAGGCGCTGAAACACGCCCAAGTGAGCTGGCAGAATCAGGATCAATTGCGCTTCATTCTGCGTGAAGGCAAGAAGCGTCAGATCCGCCGCATGTGCGAACTGGTCGGACTGAAAGTTACCGGGTTAAAACGTGTTCGTATCGGCCAAATAAAACTAAGTGATTTGCCCGTGGGGAAATGGCGTTATCTGCGGGATAACGAGGAGTTTTAATCCAACTTATCTTGCAGATAAAAGGTGGTACAAAAAACCGGTACAAACCAGCACAAGGTAAAATTATCAACAGGAATGAGGCTGCATCCTCTGCAATATTAGCGGAGGAAATATAATTCGGGGATTGCGAATGATTTTAGTAACAGGAGGCGCTGGATTTATTGGTGCAAATTTTGTGCTGGATTGGCTGGCACAGTCCGACGAAGCGGTTATTAATCTCGATGCGCTTACCTACGCGGGCAATTTACAGAACCTCGCTTCACTGGCAGCGGATCAACGGCACATCTTCGTACATGGCGATATCGGTGATTCCGCCCTGGTAACCAGCCTGCTTGCGCAGCACCAGCCCCGCGCTATCATTAACTTCGCCGCCGAAAGCCATGTGGACCGTTCCATCCTCGGTCCGGAGGATTTCATCCAGACCAATATCATCGGCACCTTCCGGCTGCTAGAATCTGTACGCGCCTATTGGAAGGGACTGAACGACGAGACGAAACAGGATTTCCGTTTCCTTCACGTCTCGACCGACGAAGTTTATGGCTCCCTGGCCAAGGACGAGCCAGCTTTCAGCGAAACCCGCCGTTATGAGCCTAACAGCCCTTACTCGGCGAGCAAGGCCGCCAGCGATCATCTGGTGCGCGCCTACCATCACACCTACGGGCTGCCAGTACTCACCACCAACTGCTCCAACAACTACGGTCCTTACCATTTTCCGGAGAAACTCATCCCGCTGATGATCGTCAATGCTCTCGCAGGCAAGCCATTGCCGGTATACGGTGACGGCCAGCAGATCCGTGACTGGCTGTATGTAAAAGATCATTGCAGCGCCATCCGTCGTGTGCTCGAAGCCGGCCAAATAGGCGAAGTCTATAACATCGGCGGCTGCAACGAAAAAACCAATATTGAAATCGTCCACACGGTGTGTGCGTTACTGGATGAACTCCGTCCACTTTCTTCCACTGCCCACTCCTCACTTTCCACTCCCCACTTACCACTCACTAGCCCCCCCACTTACCGCTCCTTAATCACTTACGTCGCCGACCGCCCCGGCCATGATCGCCGCTATGCTATCAATGCCAGCAAAATCGAGCACGAACTAGGCTGGAAGCCGACTGAAACCTTCGAAACCGGCATACGCAAAACCTTACAGTGGTATCTGGATAACCAGGGCTGGGTCAGCAACGTGCAGTCGGGTGCTTATCGAACATGGGTTGAGAAAAATTACCAAGGGCGCGGCTGATGAAAATTCTGTTGTTTGGCAAGGGTGGCCAGGTGGGCTGGGAGCTACAGCGCAGTCTTGCGCCTTTGGGCGAGTTGATCGCACTGGATGCTGATAGCCAGCAGCAGTGCGGTGACTTCACTCGTCTAGACGATATTGCCAAAACTGTGCGCACAATCGCTCCGGATGTGATCGTCAGTGCCGCTGCCTATACTGCTGTAGACAAGGCCGAGAGCGAACCGGAGTTGGTTCGCACCATCAATACCCTGGCTCCCGGCATACTCGCTGAAGAAGCGCGCAAACTGGGCAGCTGGCTGATCCATTACTCCACCGATTATGTATTCGACGGCAGCGGCAGCAAGCCTTGGGTGGAGACCGACCCCACTGGCCCCTTGAGTGTCTACGGCGCTACCAAGCTGGAAGGCGAGGAAGCCATCCGCGCTACGGGTTGCCGGCACTTGATCTTCCGTACCAGTTGGGTCTATGCCGCACGTGGCGGCAACTTCGCCAGAACCATGCTCCGCCTGGCTCAGGAACGTGACCATCTCACCGTCATCGACGATCAGATCGGTGCCCCCACTGGCGCTGATCTACTGGCTGATATCACTGCCCACACTATTCGCACGGCCCTGCAGCAACCGGAATTATCCGGCCTATATCATCTGGTTGCCAGAGGTGAAACCTCATGGTACGGCTATACTTGTTTCGTACTGGATCTGGCTCGCCAAGCCGGAA
>VFJL01000002.1 GCA_009886095.1 Nitrosomonadales bacterium
CGGCCCCGGTTTGGGCATGGAACCCGACGCTCATTTCTGGCTGGGCAGCGCGCTGGAATCTGCGCTACCGCTGGTGCTGGACGCCGATGCACTGAATCTGATCGCCGTCCACCCTCGGCTTGCCAGCCTGCTGCGCGCACGCTCGGCTGCTGCCATCCTCACCCCACATGCCGCAGAAGCTGCACGGCTTCTGGGCACGAGTACGGCAGCGATACAAAATGGCCGCATGGCTGCAGCAGCCATGCTGGTGAAACGTTTCAACTGCTGTGCAGTGCTGAAAGGTGCCGGTAGTATTTGTGCTTTGCCCGATGGCAGCCGCCACCTTAACACCAGCGGCAATCCCGGCCTGAGCAGCGCTGGGACCGGCGATGTATTGTCCGGCATCATTGGTGCTTTTCTGGCTCAGGGGTTAAGTGCAGAAAACGCACTGTTATTAGCGGTTCATCTGCACGGTGCGGCAGCAGATGCGCTGCTGGAAGCACACGGTGGCCCGGTGGGAATGACTGCATCGGAAATTATCGATGCAGCGCGCAGCCTGTTAAACCGATGGATAAAAAATTAGATGCAATGCGGCGTATGGCTGATATGTAAGGAAACATTTTTTGCGAACAACAAAGTATCGTGACGAAATCCGGATTTTTAGAAATACCCATTTGAACTAAAAGGAACTCTTAGCATGTGCCATAGATGTGATCAAAAAAATGAAGGTCATCAAGATTTCAAACAAGATCCAAGTAAGCGCTCATTCCTCAAGTTGACTGCAGCCTCTGTTATCGGTTTAGGTTTTACCGGCTCAAATATTGCAAAAGCCCAGGAAAAGAAAGCGGCGGAAACTTACGCCAAATCCCCACCTAAACCTCAAAATGTGCTGACACCCGACCAAGCTCTGGAAAGGCTGATGAGGGGTAACGAGCGTTATGTTGCGGGTGAATCAATACCATTGGATTTTCATGATGTTCAAACGGCTTTAGTTAAAGGACAAAACCCTTATGCCACCATTTTGGGTTGCTCTGATTCCCGGGTCAGCCCTGAACATTGCTTTGATGAAGCTCAGGGTGATCTATTTGTAGCCCGGGTCGCCGGCAATTACTTGACGAATGATAATGTAGCCACATTGGAATATTCAGTTGCCGTATTAAATACGTCGCTGATTATGGTGCTCGGTCATGAAGGCTGCGGTGCTGTTAAAGCCGCGATAGATGCCGTTGATAATCACAAAGACTTCCCTGGTCATATCCAGCTATTGGCCAGTGCGATTGCGCCAGCAGTCAGGGCAGTCAGCGATACCTCAAGTGGCCGATTGATCAATGTGACCAAGAAAAATGTCATCATGACTGTTGAAAATCTGAGGAATAAAACGCCGATTCTGGATTACTACCATGACCAGAAGAAACTGCGCGTCGTTGGCGGGTTGTATCATCTGGATACCGGCAAGGTCGAACTGATAGCTTAATCCCAGACAATCCATTAGGTGGCTCTCTGAGTCTACGTGAGCGCTGGCGGTCAGCTTGCGGTTATTCTGCCGCTTGCTCGGCGTCCATAGACCCGCTATGGATTTCTCCCAACCAGTAAAGCTGCCTCACCATCATCTCACGTCCTAATGGATTATCTGGGTTAATTCCAATTCTATCTTTATTAGAGATGCCCTTCATTCTGCATCTGCAACATTTCTGCGGCGTGTTGGCGCGTGGTCTCGGTGATTTTCACACCACCCAACATGCGGGCAACTTCTTCGACTCGCTGTTGCTGATCAAGCACGGTAATGTGGCTCGTTATTATCCCGCCATTGACCGGATCGGCTGATTTGACGACCTGCCATTGTTGATCTGCCGCCGATGCGACTTGCGCCAAATGGGTGATGCACATTACCTGGCGCTCTTCTCCGAGCTTCTTCAGCATTGCGCCGACAATTTCTGCCACGCGCCCACCGATACCGACATCCACTTCGTCAAATATCAGCGTTGGTGCCGTCCCGACTTTACTGGTGATGACTTGTATCGCCAAGCTGATACGCGATAACTCACCGCCGGAAGCAACTTTTGCCAAAGACCTCAGCGGCAGTCCCTTGTGAGCAGAAACTTGAAACTCGATTTGTTCCATGCCATACGCATTACCCTGCTCCAGCGGCGTTAACGCCACGGCAAACTCCCCGCCCACCATTGCCAGAGTCTGCATCGCAGCACTAACCTGCTGCGCCAGTGCCTTGGCCGCCTTGTCTCTGGCTACAGTCAATTTCTTCACAAGCTTGAGGTATTCATCCCTAGCCGTTGTTTCCTCTTTTGCCAGCACCTCGCCACCGCTACCCTGAGCGAATTCTTCCAGCCGCGCAGTGAATGTTCCCAATAAATACGGCAATTCGTCGGGAGTAACACGATATTTTCTAGCAGCAGCGTGAACTGCGGACAGACGTTGCTCCATCTCCTGCAGGCGTTGTGGATCAAGGTCGAGGCGTTGCTGGTAATGCCCCAGTTCGTACACTGCTTCCTGCAACTGGATCTGCGCCGTCTCCAACAAGTCGAGTACAGTTTTGAGGTTGCTATCGTAATCCCGCATGCTTTGCAACCGCGAAATTACCGCATTAATCTGTGTCAGCGAGGCGAATTCACCTTCCGATAAAATTTCCAGCCCCATCTGCGTTGCTTCCAGCAGGCTCGCCGCATGCGACAAACGACTGTGATCAGCTTGCAGGATTTTCCATTCACCAGGCAAAAAATTTAGGGTGGAGAGTTCGCGCACTTGCCATTCCAATTGTTCGCGCTCCTGCATGAAAGCGGTGGCGTTCCGCTCCCAGGCCATGCGCCGCTGCTGCAGGCTCTGCCAGCGGCGATAGGCTGCAGTCACTGTCTGCACCAATTCTCGACTGCCGGAAAACGCATCGAGCAGATCACGTTGCGCTTCGTTATGCAGTAAGGATTGATGTACATGCTGACCGTGGATATCGACCAGCCTCTCCCCCGCTACACGCAGTTGCTGCAAGGTGACGGAGCGACCGTTGATGAAGCTGCGAGAACGTCCGCTGACATCTATCACGCGGCGCAGCAGGCATCTGCCGTTGTCATCGCCGTGGTTTTCCAGACCGTTTTCGCGCAACCACTCAGTCAGTCCCAATAACCCGCTCACATCGAACTCTGCGCTAATTTCTGCACGCTCACAGCCATTGCGCACCTGGCCTGCTTCGCCACGCTCACCTAGTGCGAGCGAAAGCGCGTCGATTAGAATGGATTTGCCCGCACCGGTTTCACCGGTGAGCACGGTGAAACCGGGAGCAAACTCCAACTCAATCCGGTCAGCGATAACAAAATCCTGGATGCTTAAGAACCTCAGCATGATAAATAATTTACGCCTATTTTTGTGGGAAACCGCTCCAGCCAAGCTTCTCGCGCAGCATGCGGTAATAACAATGATCGGCAGAATGTAGTAATCTCACCGTGTGCGGGGAACGCCGGACGATAACTTTATCATTCTCCTGCAAGTCAAAATGAAAATGGCTGTCGGAGTGAACACGCGCGTCCGCAGTGCGGTGCAGCAGAATTTCAACAGTGGCGTCGGGTCCCACTACGATGGGACGGTTGCTCAAGATATGCGGGCTCACTGGCACCAGCGCAATCAAGTCAAGACCCGGGTGCAGGATAGGCCCGCCCGATGACAAGGCATAAGCGGTAGAACCAGTAGGGGTGGCTACAATCAAACCATCGGCACGCAAGGAGTAAACATATTCATCGTTGATATGTACCTCGAATTCGATCATGCTGCCGCCGCTGCCACGGTTCACTGCTACATCGTTTAATGCCAAAGCGCTGAACACATTGGCTTCACTGCGTATAACTTCGGCATACAGCAACATGCGCCGCTCAATTACATAGTGGCCATCAAGCATAGCACCGAGAGTTTCCAGCATGGTGTCGATGGAAAGATCGGTGAGAAAGCCGAGTCGCCCCTGATTAACGCCGACCAACGGCACGTCAAAAGGTGCGAGCTTGCGCGCGATATTGAGCATGGTGCCGTCACCACCCAGAACAATAGCAAGGTCAGCGCGCGCACCGATTTCCTCTAGCGCCAGGGCGGGATATTCTTCGGTCGACACTTGAGAGGCAGTAAGACAATCCAGCAGCACTTCGAGATTTCGGCTTTGTAGATATTGCCCCAGACGCAACAGGGGTTCCACGATTTCCGGATTCTTGTGCTTGCCGATCAGAGCTATGGTTTTGAATGTAAGGCTCATCGCTGGATATAATCTGACGCACTATGCCGAGAATAATTATTGGGCCGCAGAGCAAGTCAGTCCTTTGTTGTGAAACATCGCGTTTAAGATTAAACCATATTGGACTGCGACTGACAAAGAATTCTAAAGGGCGCCTCTAAAAATTCAAAGCTCTAAACAAGATAAAGGGGAACGAAAAATATAGATGCAGCATATGGCTGATATATAAGGAAACATTTTTGGGCAACTAAGTATTGTGACGAAATTTGGATTTTTAGAGGTACCCTGAATCAGATTTCAGCGAATTTGCTCTGCCCATCCCAAATCCGGAAATCCAAATCCTGGTGTAGAATGAGCGCATGCTCAATCAACGCGCTAAAATCCTGCTAAAAACTCTGGTCGAACGTTATATCACGGAAGGTCAACCGGTAGGTTCGCGCTCACTCTCCAAATTCTCTGGACTGGATTTGAGCCCTGCTACCATTCGCAACGTGATGGCTGACTTGGAGGAAATGGGCTTTGTTACCAGCCCCCATACATCTGCCGGACGTGTGCCGACTCCGCGAGGCTACCGTTTTTTCATCGATACGTTGCTGGTGGTCAAACCGCTGGACAGTGTCGAAATCTACCACTTGGAAGAGCAGTTGCATCTGGACAATCCGTCTCAGTTGATCAATTCCACCTCACAGTTGTTATCGGAATTGACACGTTTTGCCGGTGTAGTGGTAACTTCCAAACGCAGCGGGGTAGTGTTTCGCTATATCGAATTCATGGCCCTATCGGAAAAACGTATTCTGCTCATTATCGTCACGCCTGAAGGTGATGTTCAGAATCGCGTACTTTTCACCGACAGGGTCTATAGTCAAACTGAATTGATTGAAGCAGCAAATTTCATCAATCAGAATTACGCTGGCTGCGATCTGGATGGAATTCGTAGTCGCCTGAAAAGCGAGCTGAAACAATTGCACCATGATATGACCAGTCTCATGACTGCAGCGATCGAAGTCGGCGGCGAAGCAATTAGGGAAAGCAGCGATGCCATGGTAGTGGCGGGTGAACGCAAACTGCTGGATGTGCATGATTTGGTCGGCAATATGACCAGCTTGAAAAAACTATTTGATCTGTTCGAACGCAAAACCGCGTTGCTGCAGTTGCTGGAACTCAGCCGTCAGGCGCAAGGCGTGCAGATTTTCATCGGCGGCGAGTCAGGTGTGGTGACATTGGACGAATTCAGTGTGGTCACCGCCCCCTACGAAATGGATGGAGTAATCGTCGGCACCGTCGGCGTGGTCGGACCCACACGCATGGCTTATGACCGTATCATTCCGATCGTGGATGTAACCGCCAAGCTACTTTCCAACGCACTGTCGCAACATTAACCGGCATCATCGCCTTGCCATCTGTCGACTGAGAGTTGATCCGTCTACTCATCACTAACCACCAAGACCAAACCAATGTCCCCTGAACCCGCTTACCAGCACGGCACCCCCAACCAGACCGGGATTCTGCTGGTCAACCTTGGCACCCCCGAAGCCCCTACCGCCGAGGCGCTACGGCCTTATCTCAAGCAATTCCTGAGCAACCCAAGGGTAGTGGAGATTTCACCCTGGCTGTGGTGGCCGATTCTGAACGGCATCATACTCAACACCCGACCCAAAAAATCGGCAAAAAAATATGCGCAGATCTGGATGCCGGAAGGCTCGCCATTGAAAGTTCATACTGAACGTCAGGCCAGATTGTTACTGGGTTTTCTGGGAGAGCGCATCCAACCTGTCCCCGTGGTGGAGTATGCCATGAGCATTGGAAACCCGTCGATTGCCGAAGTGCTGGAGCGCATGAAACAGAATGGTTGTGAGCGCATACTGGTATTACCGCTCTATCCTCAGTACGCGGCTAGCAGCACTGCTTCGGCATTCGATGGAGTCTTTGCAGAACTGGGGAAAATGCGTAACGCTCCAGCCATCCGTACAGTAAAACACTATCACGATCACCCCGGCTATATTGCCGCACTGGCACAGAATGTACGCGATTACTGGATGCGCATTGACGGCAGCGGCGGCAGACCTGACAAACTAGTGATGAGTTTTCACGGCGTACCGCGCTTCACTCTGGATAAAGGTGATCCGTACCACTGCGAATGCCAGAAAACCGGGCGACTGCTGGCTGAAGCTCTGGAATTGGACGCCAGCCAATACCAGATCTGCTTTCAGTCACGCTTTGGCAAGACCGAATGGTTACGCCCTTATACCGCAGAGACACTGGAGCAACTTGGCAAACTGAACACCAAGCGCGTGGACGTTGTCTGCCCTGGTTTCGTTTCTGACTGCCTCGAAACCCTGGAAGAAATCGCCATGGAAGGTAAGGCCCTTTTCGTTCAGGCTGGCGGGCATGAGTTTCATTACATCCCCTGCCTGAATGAACACGACGGCTGGATACATGCACTGGCCGACATTGCCCTCAGCAATCTACAAGGATGGCTGGGTCTGGAAAAATCAAAAGAAGGGCTGGAACAGTCGCGGCAACGGGCACTGCAGCTTGGGGCCAAAGAGTGAATCCAGTGGTGTTAGCGACGGTTGTTACGCTGCAAACGCCAGTAGACGACAACCCCGAGAATAACGGTAATGACCAGAATAACGATGATGTACCGCAGGTATTCCCGGATGAGCATCTCGTTGCCGCCAATGAAGTAACCTAGCAGCGCGAGGATGGCGACCCAGATACCGGCACCCAGACTGGTATAAAAACTAAAAACTGCCAGATTCATCCGCGCCAGACCGGCCGGCAGCGAAATGTACTGACGCACCACCGGTATCAGCCGGCCAGTGAAAGTGGAGATATGACCATGGCGGGCGAAGAAATCTTCCATCTTCTGTAAACTCGCTTCGTTGAACATGACATATTTCCCATAATGCAACAGGAAGGGGCGGCCCAGCTTAATCGCCAAGTAATAGTTGAGTAACGCGCCTGCCAGGCTTCCGAAAATTCCGGCCAGAATAACCAGCACCAGGTTCATCTCGCCCTTATAGGCGAGATAACCAGCCGGAATCATGACTACTTCACTGGGAAATGGAATGAAGCTGGACTCCAGAAACATTAAGAAGACAATGCCTGGATAACCGAGATCACCTACGGTGCGGACAATCCAGTTAATGATTTCGGACATGCCGCTTTATCTCCAATTTGTTCGATGTTAGATAAAATGCAGTGGACTCCCTGCCAGCAACTCCGCGTCATTACGCTACGCGTGCTTTTTTCTTCCAAGGGAGAATGGCGAGTAAGCGGAAAATAGAAGGGGCAATGTCAGGGTAACGCTTCTGTTTCTTCCTTCTTCTTCTCTGGCTTGACAATATCCTCGCGCGATACGCCCAGCAACATAAGGATAGGGCTTGCGACCAGCACCGAGGAATAAATGCCAAACAGAATACCGATGGTAAGTGCCAACGCAAAGTAATGCAGTGCCTCGCCGCCGAACAGCAGCATCGAAACCACCACCATCTGGGTGCTGCCGTGCGTAATGATAGTACGCGACATGGTGCGGGTAATTGCGTTGTCTATAGTTTGCGCCACTGTGGCCTTGCGCATCTTGCGAAAATTTTCCCGTATCCGGTCGAACACCACCACTGATTCGTTCACAGAATAGCCCAGAATTGCCAATATCGCGGCCAGCACGGTGAGTGAGAATTCCCACTGGAAAAACGCGAAGAAACCGAGAATGATCACTACGTCATGCAAGTTGGCGATGATGCCGGCAACACCGAATTTCCATTCGAAACGCATAGCCAGATAGGCAACGATACCGAACGACACGACCAGCAGTGCCAGTGCGCCGTTTTCAACCAGCTCCGCTCCTACTTGTGGGCCGACAAACTCTACCCGGCGCATCTCCACCGAATTGTCATCCTGCCGCAATGCTGCCATTACTGTCTCAGACAGCCTTGCGCTTGAAACATCCGGTTTGGCGGGTAAACGGATCAGTATATCGCGTGAGGTGCCGAAATTCTGCACACTGACATCCGTCATCCCTAGCTTTGCAATAATACTCCGCACCTTACCGAGGTCGGCAGTCTGACTATAGCCAACTTCCATCACTGTGCCACCGGTGAAATCGACACCCAGATTCAAACCCTTGCTGAAGAGAAAAAATACCGACAGGACAAAAGTCGCCAGTGAAATAGCCGTAGTGTATTTCCCCCAACTCATGAAGGGAATATCGCGCTTTATTCTAAAGAATTCCATGTAAAACCCTTATTTGCTGACAGCGTGGATCATGCCTGCCCTGCTCATTCTCGACATCAACGTTTATCACTCACCGGTTTCCATACCTGGCCGATGGGCACCTTTTCCAGTTTGCGGCGGCTGCCGTACATCAAATTGACTATGCCGCGCGACACCATCACCGCGCTGAACATCGAGGTCAATATGCCCAGACACAACACTACGGCAAACCCCTTCACCGGACCAGAGCCGAATGCAAACAATGCAATGCCAGAAATCAAGGTGGTGATATTGGAATCCAGGATGGTGCCAAAAGCACGTTCATAACCTGCGTTGATCGCTGCCTGCGGTGACAGACCATTGCGCAATTCGTCGCGAATGCGCTCGTTTATCAGCACATTGGCATCAATTGCCATACCGAGGGTGAGCGCAATTGCCGCCATACCTGGAAGTGTCAGAGTGGCTTGCAGAATCGATAGGAGGCCGATCAATAGCAGCAGATTTACGCCCAGCGCCATCACCGAAATAAAACCAAACATCAGATAATAAATACTCATGAAAACAGCGACTGCCAGAAACCCATACAGCGTTGAATTGAAGCCGCGCGAAATGTTGTCGGCGCCGAGACTCGGGCCTACGGTACGCTCTTCGATGATGTCCATGGGTGCGGCCAGCGCACCGGCGCGTAACAGCAGCGCCACGTCACGCGCCTCCTCGGAGGTCATGCGTCCACTGATCTGAACCCGTCCACCGCCAATTTCTTCGCGGATCACCGGTGCCGTGACGACTTCTACCTGATTCTTCTCAATCAGCAGAATCGCCATGCGTTTCCCGACATTGTCGCGCGTCAACTGCTTGAAAATACGCGAACCGTTGTTATCGAGATTGATATGCACTGCCGGTTGGTTATTGCTATCGAAACCAGCCTGGGCATCATTGATACGATCGCCTGTCAATACCACCTGCTTTTTCAGCAGCAATGGACCGCCGCCGCGCTCGGTATGAAGTTCTGTACCAAATGGAATCTGTCCGCGCATCGCTGCTTCGACGTCACGCTCCTCATCTACCATGCGCACTTCCAGCGTGGCGGTACGTCCCAGAATATCCTTGGCTTTGGCAGTGTCCTGCACTCCAGGCAACTGCACCACCACACGATCGGCACCAGCCTGCTGGATGATGGGTTCAGCTACACCCAGTTCGTTGACACGATTGCGCAGCGTGGTGATGTTCTGTTGTACGGCGGAGTTCTGAATACGCTTCTGCGCTTCATCCTTGAGGGTGGCAGTAAGATGGAACTCGCCGCTCACATCCTGCTGCCGCAAACTCAAATCGCCATAGGCCTTGCTGATTTCGGTTTCTGCCCTGGCACGCGATTCGGCATCGCGGAATTTGACGGTAATCTGTGAACCTTCCTTGTCGAGCCCGGCGTATTGAATTTTCTGCTCGCGCAAGCTGCCACGGATATCGGCACTATGGCGGTCAAGCGCTTTGGAAAGTGCACCCTGCATATCCACCTGCAACATGAAATGCACGCCTCCGCGCAGATCAAGTCCCAGATACATCGGCAATGCGCCGATGCCGGTCAACCATTGCGGGGAATTAGGGAGCAGATTCAGTGCCACCACATAATTGTTTCCCAATGCCGACTGTAACGCATCCTTTGCTTTGAGTTGCATATCGGTATCGGTAAAGCGCGCCTTGATGCTGCCTGCTTCCAGAAACATTCCGCTAGCCGGGAGATTGGCTTTCTTCAGAGTGTCTTCCACCCGCTGCAGCAACGCAGTATCTACCTTGGCAGCAGAACGCAGTGGTGAGACCTGTACTGCCGGTGATTCACCAAAAAAATTTGGCAGGGTGTAGAGCAGTCCAAGCAGGACCGAAACTACGATAATCAGGTATTTCCAGAGAGGATAGCGGTTCATGTTTTGGATGGGGGGTGAATAAAAAAGGCGCCTCTAAGAATTCAAAGTTCTAAACAATGCCTGTCGAGAATAGAAAATGTGGGCGCGGCATAGGGTTGATATGTGAGGAAACATTTTCTGTGAGCGATGAAATATTGTGACAAAATCTGGATTTTTAGAAGTGGCCAAAAGATAAGTACAGGGTTATTTTCCACCCTTTTATACTTTATCTATTCCGGTACTGATTATTCCTTCTCGATGGCCTTCAGCGTACCTTTGGGTAACAAGGTCTGAACGGCTGACTTGAGCACAGTGACCTCGGTATTCGCAGCAATTTCCAATACTACGTAACTCCCGCTGATCTTGACCACACGTCCCAGTATGCCGCCGCTAGATACCACCTCATCGCCTTTCTGCAGCGCTTCTATCATCAACTTCTGCTCTTTCCCGCGCTTCGCCTGGGGACGAATCACCACGAAGTAGAACAAGGCGAAGATTATGACAATCATCGGCAGTGACATCAGGAGATCCCCGCCTGGCGGGGCAGCAGCAGCCTGGGCGTAAGCTTCACTAATTAGCATGGCATTTCTCCGAAAATTATCTTAAAAGGGTCAAAAGAGGAAAAGGCGGCGTATTCTAGCATGATGCGGCACTAGCTTGAAATCCTTGCGCAAATTCCCCGAACCGGCCAGCTTCGATAGCACTGCGGATATCGCTCATCAGTTGCTGGTAGTAATACAGATTGTGCAGGGTGTTGAGACGCGCCCCTAGGATCTCATTAATCCGCTGCAAATGGTGCAGATAAGCGCGGCTGAAATGCCGGCAGGTATAACAGCCACACTGCTCATCTGGCGATGCCGTATCCAGGCGATATTGGCTGTTGCGCAGCTTGATCACCCCGTTGCGCGTAAACAGCCAGCCGTTGCGGGCATTGCGCGTTGGCAACACACAGTCAAACATGTCCACCCCTTGTGCCACGGCGTGGACAATATCCGCCGGGGTGCCAACGCCCATCAGGTAGCGAGGCTTGTCAGCAGGCAGTTGCGGCGCAATGTGTTGGAGTATGCGCTGCATATCATCTTTGGGTTCACCTACCGACAGCCCGCCGATGGCATAGCCGTCAAAACCGATAGCGCACAACCCTGCCAGCGAACGCTCACGCAGCTCCTCGTGCATGCCGCCCTGAATAATGCCAAACAGTGCGTTGGGGTTGCCACCATCAGTATCATGCGCGCGTTTCGACCGCTCAGCCCAGCGCAGACTCAGTTCCATCGACACGCGAGCCGTTGGCTCATCCGCCGGATAAGGTGTGCACTCATCAAATATCATGGCGATATCGGAATTGAGTACGCGTTGGATACGCATGGACTCTTCTGGCGTCAGAAAACATTTATCGCCATTTACCGGTGACTGAAACTTGACCCCCTGTTCGCTGATCTTGCGCAGATCACCCAGGCTGAATACCTGAAAACCGCCGGAATCCGTCAGTATCGGCCCATCCCAGCCCATGAAACGATGCAAGCCACCATGTGCTGCAATCACTTCCAGACCCGGGCGCAACCACAAATGAAAAGTGTTGCCGAGCACAATCTGTGCGCTGACTTCGCGCAATTCCTCAGGTGACATGGTCTTCACTGCGCCGTAAGTACCCACCGGCATGAAAGCTGGGGTTTCCACCACCCCATGCGCCAAGGTTAAAGTGGCGCGCCGTGCATGGCCGTCACTGCGATGCAATTGAAATTTCATGGTCGCTTCTCGATCAGCATGACATCACCATAACTAAAAAAACGATAGCGCTCGTCGATCGCATGCCGATAGGCGCGGCGGATATTCTCCAATCCACCAAATGCGGATACCAGCATCAGCAAGGTGGAACGGGGCAGATGGAAATTGGTCAGCAGGCGTTCGACCACGCGCAGGCGGTAACCTGGGGTAATAAAAATATCGGTGTCGCCATAGCCGGGTTGCAATTCACCGCCACCCGCTTCGGCCGCCGCCTCCAGTGCACGCAGAGTAGTTGTCCCGACTGCCAGCACGCGTCCACCAGCAGCTTTCGCATCCCGGATGGCTGTTACCGTTTCTGCCGGCACATGAAAAATTTCCCGGTGCATTTTGTGATCGGCAATGTCTTCCACCCTTACCGGTTGAAATGTCCCCGCCCCCACATGCAGCGTCACCTGCGCAGTCACCACGCCCATTGCGCGCAGCGCTGCCAGCATGGCTTCATCGAAATGCAGTCCCGCAGTCGGTGCCGCTACCGCGCCCGCCTGCCGCGCATAGACAGTTTGATAGCGCGCCTCATCGGTCTGCGTCGCCGGCCGCGCAATGTAGGGTGGCAGCGGCAGACTGCCATAGCGCTCAAGCAACTCGCTTACCGTGCTCGTATGCTCGAAACGCAAAGTATAAAAATCATGCTCGCGCGCCAATACCGTCACCGCGATCGCATCGGCAAGAAAAAGCCGGGTACCGGGTTTAGGCGAGTGGCTGGCGCGTATCACGGCCAGCGCGCAATGCGCATCCAGCACCCGCTCTACCATCACTTCCACCTTACCGCCGCTATCCTTCACGCCGCACAAGCGCGCCCTGATTACGCGGGTGTCATTGAACACCATCACGTCTCCGGCACTGAGATAGCGCGGCAAATCGGCAAACAGTGCATCCCATAACTCGCCGCTGGCACCATGAAGATGCAACATGCGACTGCTGCTACGTTGCTCGGTTGGAAACTGTGCGATCAGCCCGGCGGGAAGATCAAAATCAAAATCCTGAATTTTCATCGGCACATTATACCTATGCGCCGTGCATTCACCCACGCTACATTCAACCAACTGGTATTCACCCATGCCGGTTGCCGCGACGGCTGATTTCGGTGATAATTGCGTTCTTCGTTGACACGCGAAAAGCTTTGCCGGGATGGCGGAATTGGTAGACGCACGGGACTCAAAATCCCGCGACTGTGAGGTCATGGGGGTTCGATTCCCCCTCCCGGCACCATCAAGTAGTCCTAAGCAGTCCCAAGAAATCCAAATAATCAAGTAAAACAACCCCGTTGCTTGCAAATGGCATCATGCCACCTTTTTTTACGCCCATTGGCATCCGGGTAAAAAGACGGGCAAATTGAAAAATAGTATCGGATATAGCGACAGCCGCCGGTGCATCCAAACATGCGCTGATGATCTGGTTGAGCCTGCATGACGCCATGCGCGAGGCTGGGGCCGCAAACCAGTGCCGGTACTGGTGTTCGGGTGGGTAGTAAGCGCGATGAGGGCACAAACCAAGGCTTGCATGGATTAAGTGCTGCGCTTGCGGATTTTCTTTATTGGCGTGGCGGGTAGCAAGCTGGTGAGTTGGCGGTAGCGTTCAAACAGGAAAGCTACACGCTCGGCTTCCGAGGCGAAGCGGGTTTTGCCACTTTGACCAGACTCAGTACAGGCGTAAGCCGCATCCACTGCCCGATCCAGAGCTTGATGCGCTTTGGAGAATTCTGGCGGCATGGCGAGTGGGTCGTAGAGGTCGGCCAGCGTGGCGGCGGGAAATTGTGCGCGGGCATCCAGCACAGCTTGCGCGGCAGCTTCGATGGTTTGCTGTTGCTTGTCGGTGGCACCTGGCCACGGGAAGTTGTTATAGACGATACCTGCGGAGTAGCGGTAATCGCTTTTCAAGCGACCGCAAGTACCTCTAAGCCAAGCATTGTGCATCGTAGAAGCTGGTACCCCAAAATGATACAGCGTTGCTCCACTAATTGTTTGTAGATTATCGGTGGTAATTATATTCAACCATAAAAACCACTAGCGCCTGGATGCTATCAGAGGTTTTATCTAAAATGAAGCGCCCTCTTCTCTGTTTATGTCCTCTTCACTGGCGCGAATTCCCCATACATGCTCATTCTCCCGATATTTTGAGAACATATAATGAAGATACTCATATTCCGCGAGTTCTTCCATATCCTTCCGGAATTGTTTTCCGTCAAAGGTCTTTATGTTCATAATGAGAATTAGAGATCGATATACCTTAGTCCAAGGTTTATTGCCCCTTCAAACGGACTCTCACCAGTTGCCAACCGCTCAGCAGTTTTAGAGATCATATATTGACGATACTCATATTCCGCAAGTTCTTCCATGCCTTTCAGGAATTGTTCTTTGTCAAAGGTCTCTGTGTCCATTATCTCAGGGTAGTTCTTTTCTCTGAAATTACAATGAAGAAATAAACAGCGCTATTCAGCAAAGGTGTGCAATTGAAAGTTCTGGATCAGAATATCGATACTGGGACATTTGCAGGAAAATTGATGTTTACTATGTTTGGTACGATTGCCGAGTTCGAGAATGATCTTCGCAAAGAACGGCAGGCAGATGGAATTGCAATGGCAAAATCTCGTGGAGTTCATTTGGAACGGAAATCTACTGTGTCTCAAGAACAAATTCAGGAACTGAGACTGAAATGCCAGGAAGGTATTTTAATGCGAGAATTGATGACCGAATACAGCATCAGCAAGGCTGAGTGTGTATCGGTTTATGAGTATCAGTCGTGGATAATTTGAATAACTCTAAGGTAAACAGGATATGGATTCATCCGTACTATTAAATTCAATATTCCTGGTTGTTGCCGGATATGCGAATTATTACTTTTTCAGGAAACTATTCCCCAAAATCAATAAAGTTATTGGGATAGTAATTGTGTGTGGAATCGTATTAATTTATGCGTATCTATCAAGTGGGCGGCAATAGAGTTCCAATTATTCCCGTCTATAAAAAACGGGAGCCGAAGCTCCCGCTAGTATAAATGCGCCTGATTGCAATTTACCGGAGTTAGCCATAGACTGGGATTGGCAAGTACGGGTAAATAGGCCGGTTTGCCAATGTCGCGTTACCAACCCAAAATAAGGAGAAAAATCATGGCGGACGAAAGCATTTATCGGATAACCGAAATAGTCGGAACCAGCAAGGTATCTTGGGAGGATGCAGCCAAGAACGCTGTCAAAACCGCTGCGAAAACACTGCGGGATTTGAGAGTCGCCGAAATTATGAAGCTCGACATGGTGATTGAGAAAGGTAAAGTGACCCGCTATCGCGCCAGAGTGAGCCTGTCTTTCAAATACGAAGCCAAAGCTAAATAACTGGCGTCGACAATAAAAAAGCGCGGATCACGCGCTTTTTTATTGTAGGTTCCCTGCAGAAGATGAAATTACAAAATAGCAGTAGCTTCTTCCTCGAACTGCAACTTCACCTTGCCGTCGGCATCCACATCCACCGTCACCCTGCCACCGTTGGCAAGACGGCCGAATAGCAATTCATCCGCCAATGCGCTGCGGATGGTGTCCTGAATCAGTCGCGCCATTGGGCGCGCACCCATGAGAGGATCAAAGCCATTTTTCGCCAGATGCGCTCTAAGTGCATCGGTGAAGATTGCCTCTACTTTCTTTTCATGTAACTGCGCCTCCAGTTGCATCAGGAATTTATCCACCACGCGCAGAATCACGTCGCGGTCCAACGCTGCGAAGGAAACGATCGCATCCAGCCGATTACGGAATTCCGGTGTGAATATGCGCTTGATGTCAGCCATCTCGTCACCCGCCTGCGCCGACTTGGTGAAGCCGATGGAAGTCTTGGTGAGCGATTCGGCGCCGGCATTGGTGGTCATGATGATAACCACATTACGGAAATCTGCCTTACGGCCATTGTTGTCAGTCAGGGTGCCGTGATCCATCACTTGCAGCAAGATGCTGAAAATGTCGGGGTGGGCTTTTTCAATTTCATCCAGCAGCAGCACCGCATAGGGCTGCTTGGTGATGGCCTCAGTGAGTTGCCCCCCCTGATCATAGCCAACATAGCCAGGCGGTGCCCCGATCAGACGCGATACCGCGTGTCGTTCCATGTATTCGGACATATCGAAGCGGTGCAGTTGAATGCCTAATGCATAAGCGAGCTGCCGCGCCACCTCGGTTTTGCCAACTCCAGTGGGGCCGGAAAAGAGGAATGAGCCGACCGGTTTTTGCGGGCTACCCAGTCCACTGCGTGCCATTTTAATCGCCGCAGTGAGCGCATGGATGGCCCTGTCCTGACCAAAAACCACGGCCTTTAAATCGCGCTCGAGTGTCCTCAGAGTATTGCGGTCATCACTGGAGATATTTTGTGGTGGGATACGCGCAATTTTGGCAATGATGTCTTCGATTTCGTGTTTACTGATAACCTTGCGCTGCTTTGATTTCGGTAGGATGCGCTGGGCTGCACCGGCTTCATCGATCACGTCTATCGCCTTGTCCGGCAAATGCCGGTCAGTGATAAAGCGCGCCGATAACTCCGCCGCAGTAGAGAGTGCAATAGCCGTATACTTAACGCCGTGATACGTTTCGTAGCGGGATTTCAGTCCGCGCAGGATGGCGATGGTCTCTTCCACGCTTGGCTCAGGTACATCGATTTTCTGAAAGCGCCGCGACAGGGCGTGGTCCTTCTCAAAAATTCCGCGATACTCGCTATAAGTAGTGGCGCCGATGCATTTCAGTTGGCCGGTGTTAAGTATCGGCTTAAGCAGGTTAGAGGCATCCAGTGTACCGCCAGAAGCAGCACCTGCACCGATAAGAGTATGAATTTCGTCGATGAACAGGATGGCGTTAGGGCTGTCAAGTAATTGCTTCAGTACTGCTTTCAGGCGCTGCTCAAAATCGCCACGGTATTTAGTGCCGGCCAGTAGCGCCCCCATGTCCAATGCATAGACCTGATAATGTGCAAGAACTTCCGGCACTTCGTTTTCAACGATCCGCCGCGCCAGTCCTTCGGCAATGGCGGTTTTGCCGACCCCCGCTTCACCCACCAACAGTGGATTATTCTTGCGCCGACGGCACAATGTCTGAATCACCCGCTCCAGTTCTTTTTCGCGCCCGATCAGTGGATCGATTTTGCCTGCCAGCGCCTGGTTATTGAGATTCATGGTGTAGCTTTCTAATGCACCGCTTGCGCCCACCTCCTGTTCGCTACCGTTATCGCCTTCGGTCTTGGTGCTACCACTTTGCGGCACTTTACTGATGCCATGGGCGATGTAATTGACCACGTCCAACCGGGTCACGCCTTTCTGATGCAGAAAATAAACCGCATGGGAATCCTTCTCACCGAATATCGCCACCAGTACATTGGCGCCAGTGACCTCTTTTTTGCCGGAGGATTGGACATGCAGGATTGCACGCTGGATCACACGCTGAAAACCAAGCGTTGGTTGAGTATCCACTTCGCCCGTACCAGCCACGGTGGGCGTATTCTCGGCAACGTGTTCCGTCAGCAGTCTGCGCAAATCATTTATATCAACCGAACAGGCGCGCAATACATCAGCTGCAGTGGGATTATCGAGCATTGCCAGCAACAGATGCTCAACCGTAATGAATTCGTGGCGTCTCTGCCGCGACTCAGCGAACGCCATGTGCAAACTCACCTCTAGTTCTTGAGCAATCATTTCAGGTTTCCTCCATCACGCACTTCAGCGGATGCTGGTATTGTCTGGCAAATGCGACTACCTGCCCAACCTTGGCAACGGCAATATCATTGGGATAGACGCCACATACTCCCACACCTTCTTTATGAACTTTGAGCATTACTCTCGTTGCCCGTTCTAGATCCATGGAAAAAAGAGTTTGTAACACCGCGACCACAAAGTCCATCGGCGTGAAATCATCATTCAGCAAAATCACTTTGAACATCGGCGGAGGCTTGAGTTTACTCTTTTTAGTCTCCAGTACAGCATCACCACGATCTCTTGTTACCATGCTCACCTACTTTATTTATTCATCAATCGATGATGAAACATCTATCCTTTCGTATATTTGACGATTACGGCGAACTTTTCAAGTAGCTTGAGAAAATTATTTTGTTGCAATTTTACAAAATACGTTACGACCACTTGACTTAGTTGTCAGATTTGCGTACAAACAACCTTGGCGTTTGGCTTCAAGTTCTCTGCATCACCGGTTACAGCCGTTTGCGGTCTTGAAACTCAAATAGTGTTCGGGTTTCCAGCCCGGTTTTTTATATATAGGAAGTAAAAATGGCAACAGGTACAGTGAAATGGTTTAACGATTCCAAGGGTTTTGGTTTTATTACTCCCGACGATGGCAGCGAAGATTTGTTCGCACACTTCTCCGCAATCAACATGTCCGGATTCAAAACCCTCAAAGAAGGTCAGAAAGTGAGCTTTGAAGTCACTCAGGGTCCGAAAGGCAAACAAGCATCAAACATCCAGTCTGCCTAACGATTCTTTACTGATGCAGCTCTGAGCTGCGATCAGTATGTAATCACGGGATGCTACAAGCCCTTGCCGGGAAACCGGCAAGGGCTTTTTTCATGCTTCCTCAGGTTCCTTATTCCAATTCCAGTTCGAAAGTGAAACAAGGCAATGATAGACGAACGCCGCAGACAGTACCCCCAATGGAATTTCTTTCGGGGCGAATAGTACGACAGGGTACGAATGAGGATATCAACGAAATGTCATTAATGAAATGAGATTGGAATTAGCCCATACGTTCAATCAACGCTTGGCCAAATACCGAGCATGATACCTTCTGTGCGCCAATCATCTGCCGCGCAAAGTCATAAGTCACGATTTTATCCTGGATAGTTCTCTCCATCGCCAGGACTATCAGATCGGCAGCCTCAATCCAACCCATGTGCCGCAGCATCATTTCTGCCGATAAGATAATAGACCCGGGATTGACCTGATCCTTGCCGGCATATTTAGGTGCGGTGCCATGGGTTGCCTCGAATATCGCAATCGAATCGCTGAGGTTTGCACCCGGTGCGATACCAATACCACCCACCTGTGCTGCCAAGGCGTCAGAGATATAGTCGCCGTTTAGATTCAGTGTGGCGATTACATCGTATTCCTCCGGTCTCAGCAGAATCTGTTGCAGGAATGCATCGGCGATCACATCCTTGATAATAATCCCGCCCTTGTCCGCCGGCAGCTTCATCCATGGCCCAGCGTCGATCAACTCGGCACCAAATTCTCTTGCTGCCAAAGCGTAGCCCCAACTCTTAAATGCTCCTTCGGTAAATTTCATGATGTTGCCCTTGTGCACCAGCGTAACCGATTTGCGCTGGTTGTCGATCGCATATTGGATTGCCCTGCGTACCAGACGTTCGGTGCCCTCGCTGGATACTGGCTTGATGCCAATACCAGATGTTTGCGGAAAGCGTATTTTGGTGACACCCATGTCTTTCATCAAAAAATCGATAAGCTTTTTTGCTTTATCCGACCCAGCTTCCCACTCGATACCGGCGTAAATATCCTCTGAATTCTCGCGGAAAATCACCATATCGGTTTTTTCCGGATGCTTTACTGGACTTGGCACTCCCTGAAAATAACGCACTGGTCGCAAGCACACGTACAAATCCAGTTTCTGGCGCAACGCCACATTGATAGAACGGATGCCGCCACCCACTGGCGTAGTCAATGGTCCTTTGATCGAAACCACATACTCCTTTGCGGCCTGTAACGTTTCCTCTGGTAGCCACACATTCTCGCCGTAGACACGGGTAGATTTTTCCCCGGCATAAATTTCCATCCAGGAGATCCTGCGCTTCCCGGCGTAGGCTTTAGCTACCGCCGCATTTACCACTTGTTGCATCACCGGGGTAATATCTACACCGATGCCATCGCCTTCGATATATGGAATAACCGTGTGATCGGGCACGTCCAGGGAAAAATCTGCGTTGACACGGATTTTTTCACCCTCGACTGGCGGCGTGATGTGCTGGTACATGGTATCTCCCTAAGTGGTTGGCAAATCGGCAGCGCGTGAAGCCAGTGTTTATCAAGGCAAAGGCATCTCTAAAAATCCGTATTTCGTCACAATACTTCGAATTATTAGAGGCACCCGCACGAAAAACAGCTGCATTTTACCTGTGTTTCGGTGACAAGCGCCAACGCGCTTTGATCACTGTACCGCACCGTTGTTGCTATTGCCCGTCTGTTCACTTGTTCCTTTCTCCTGATCAAGGCGCTAGAATACAGACTTGAGCTGGTTTGGCGCGCACTAATGGAATAGCATGGTCTGGAAACCTAATGTCACGGTTGCGGCAGTCGTCGAGCAAGATGGAAGATATCTGCTAGTGGAAGAACAGACCAATAACGGTGAGTTATTCAACCAGCCAGCAGGGCACTGGGAACCCGATGAATCAATTATCCAAGGCACAATCCGGGAAACCCTGGAAGAAACCGGATATACCTTCGTCCCACAATGGCTGCTTGGTATCTACCGCTGGCACTCCCCTGCCAATAACATCATTTATCTGCGCTTCGCCTTTGCCGGCACCGTTAGCAGCCACGACCCCGATCGTACGCTGGATACTGGCATACTGCGTGCGACATGGTTCAGCGTGGACGAAATCCGTGGGTTGATCCCGCGCCACCGCAGCCCGCTGGTGATGCAGTGCATTGATGACCACTTGGCAGGCAAACATTATCCGCTGGAAATCCTTACCCATTACGACTAAAACAATGAGCAAACAGCGCGTGGTGGTCGGCATGTCGGGTGGGGTTGATTCATCTGTCGCGGCATTGCTGCTGAAACAGCAGGGCTACGATGTGATCGGTCTGTTCATGAAGAATTGGGAGGAGGATGACACCGATGAATATTGCTCCTCCCGCCAGGACCTAATCGATGCCGCGTCGGTGGCGGATATTATTGGCATTCCTCTGGAGGCGGTAAATTTCTCCATTGAATACAAAGAACGCGTATTCAGTCAGTTCCTCGCCGAATACAAGGCGGGACGAACACCCAATCCGGACGTATTATGTAACGCTGAAATAAAGTTCAAAGCATTTCTTGATCACGCTACCAGTCTCGGCGCCGAGCATATTGCCACCGGCCATTACGCTCAGGTGCGTGAGATAAACGGCGTGTTTCAATTGCTGAAAGGTGAAGATGGAACCAAGGATCAGAGTTATTTTCTCTACCGTCTGAATCAGGCACAGTTAGCCGGCACACTGTTTCCAATCGGCCACCTTTACAAGCGCGATGTACGCAAAATTGCCCGGGATCACAGCTTGCCGAATTCTGCCAAGAAAGACAGCACCGGAATCTGCTTTATCGGTGAGCGCCCGTTCCGGGAATTTCTCAATCGCTATCTGCCACATGAACCTGGAGAAATACAAACTCCGGAAGGTGCGCCGGTGGGAAAGCACATCGGCCTGATGTATTACACCATCGGTCAACGGCAAGGGCTGGGTATTGGTGGAACCAGGGACGGAGATGGTGAGCCGTGGTTTGTTGTAGACAAGAATATGACGACAAATACTTTGGTCGTAGTACAGGGTCATGATCATCCCGCACTATTCCGTTCCACGCTCAGCGCTGCTGACCTGACATGGATCAGCGGCGAGGTGCCTCACTGCAACTGGGTCTATGCTGCCAAGATCCGTTATCGCCAACCTGATGCCCCCTGCTTCATTGCACATCTTGGCAGCGGTAAGTGTGACATCGAATTTGCTCAGCCCCAATGGGCGGTGACGCCGGGGCAATCAGTAGTAGTTTACGAAAGTAAGGTATGTTTGGGA
The DNA here is from genome assembly GCA_009886095.1 of Nitrosomonadales bacterium. Classification (GTDB taxonomy): domain Bacteria; phylum Pseudomonadota; class Gammaproteobacteria; order Burkholderiales; family Nitrosomonadaceae; genus VFJL01. The sequence goes on from VFJL01000002.1 coordinate 21,856, forward strand.
GGTGGGATAATTGCAGGATAAATACCCGGACTGAAGATATGCCGAAGCTTCCATCCGCAGAATCAACAATTACTCTTTTGGAAGCGTTTCCACAAATGACGCTCTTTTCTCCAGTTTGTCGACAAGATCGGCAAGATTAGGGAAGGTATTGCGCCACGCTATTTCCGGAAAACGAAAAGTCAGGTAACCCAACGTACAACCCAATGCGACGTCAGCCAGGGTATAGGCATTATTGTCACACCATTTTTTGCTGCCCAGTTCGCGGGCGGCCGCTTCCAGACCCAGCGTGATCTTCTGCTGTTGGCGCACAATCCATTCGGGACTTTGCTGAGCAGCGGGACGTTTGCGTTCCAGAAAAATTGTGGCGGCGGCATCGCTGATTCCATCCGCCAGCGCCTCCCAGCGCTTAACCGTGATGCGATCCCGGTTGGACTCTGGAATCAAACGCGATACCGGGCTAATGCTGTCAAGATACTCGACGATCACGCGCGAATCGAACAGAGAAGTCCCGTCTTCCATGACCAGCACTGGCACCTTGCCCAAAGGATTGCAATCCGATACTTGACTGTCCGCGTTCCACGGAATATCCACCACGAAATCATAGCTGATGTGTTTTTCTGCCAGAACGATACGCACTTTACGCACGTAAGGGCTGGTGAGTGATCCGACAAGCCTCATTGCATTCCCTTGGTAACAGTCTAATCAAGGGGTAAATTATACCGTCTTTCGGTGCCATTTTGCACGGTACCGAGTGCGGATCAGCCGCTACCAACCGTTCACCCTGAGCCTGTCGAAGGGTATGGCAGTTACATCAGGCCGCCACGAACGGGCTGGATTGCTGGTGCTTCTATCTGGAATGGGAATAGGCTCCTGTCAGTGCTTCGAAGCCGGAGACGACATCGAACAATTCCTCATCGATATGACCCTGACGCAAACGGTGAAATGTCCGGCTTAGATCCTCTAGCAATTCATCGATATTCTTTTCAGCGCGTTGCATCGCAGCCAACCGGCTGGCATTTTCGCTTGCCAGTGATTCAGCACATGCTCTGAAAAGCGAGACAAAAAGATATTCGCGAACAAACACCAGCAGCGTCTGTTCTCCGCCATTCATAACCTCGGGTAAATTTTCAGTCGGCCAGCGAATTGCAGCCACATCGCGCTGCCACACGCTGTCCAGCGGCAGCAGTCGTTGACTCACTGGTGCATAAATCTCCCCGGACTTAGGACGGTTATGGAAAAGATAAACCTGCGAAATATTGCCCTTTTCGAGATGCGTTTCCATCTCGATCAGAATCTGCCCAACCAGCGGTGTAATCGCACTAATGGAATTGGGTAGGATGAAGCGTTCCCCCGCCAGCAGGCCGGTGTCCATGAGGCGCGACTGAATGCGCTCACCGACTGCCCAAACAGTCTTTTTGCCAGGCAGATCTCCCAGTGTATTTACGACGAACTCCACTAACCTATCATTGAATTGGCCAATCAATCCTTGGTCGGAACCAAATACAATTGCGCCAATTGCCCCCGCTCCCTTCTGCTCCGCACGCATCGCGGCACCCAGTGGTTCGCCCTGCTTGAAACACGCGACCAAACTCAGTTGCACCGTCCGATAATAATCATCCAGGGAATGCGCGGCGCGCTCGTATTGCCCGATGCTCGACGCAGCTATAGCCTTCATTGTGCGCACTACGGATTCAAGCTCTCCGGCGCTGGCGATCTTGCGGCGCAAGCTCTCGGCAGTATCACTCACTATTTCTCCTTAAATTCCGGCTTGTACTGAAAGTATGCGAGCGCATTTCGGGCGATTTGGGTAATCATTGCCCGATCTTTATCGCTCAATTCGCTGGCAGTATCAAATCGCGCGCGCACATCAGCCGGGATATCTTCCGCTGCCTTGCGCACGGCATATTCGGCATCGATCATCCGGTCAAGTGGTACGTCATCAAACAGCTCTGCAGTCAACGCCAGCAACACAGCGATCTGCGCTGTCACAGATATCGGAGCGAATTCCGACTGTTTGAGACAGGCACGGATTCGCCGCCCGTGCTCGATGATTTTGCGTGTATCTTCATCCAGCCGGGCGCCAAACCGAGCAAAAGTCTCCAGTTCCTCAAACTGCGCGTAGGCGAGCTTGAGGTCACCCGCCACGGCTCGGTAGGCGGCACGCTGCGCCTTGCTGCCAACGCGCGAGACCGACTTGCTAACATCGACTGCAGGCATCATGCCTAATTCGAATAACGACGGCGAGAGGTAAATCTGGCCGTCCGTAATGGAAATCAGGTTGGTTGGAATATAGGCAGAAATATCCTGTGCTTCGGTTTCGATAATGGGCAGCGCAGTCAGCGATCCGCCACCAAGTTCCGGACGTAAATGAGTTGCGCGTTCCAACAACCGTGAGTGGATATAAAAGATATCGCCGGGGAAAGCCTCTCGGCCAGGCGGACGACGCAGCAGCAAAGATAACTCACGATAAGCCCGTGCATGATGCGTGAGGTCATCGTAAACAATCAGTACGTCGCGGCCTTGCTCCATAAAATACTCCGCAATGCTGGTCGCGGCGTAAGGCGCGATGTAGGCAAGGCCTGGCGGGTCGTTGCCTTCGGTTACGACCACGATGGTGTAATCCATCGCGCCATTTTCGCGCAAGGCGGCGATCACTTTGGCCACGCCAGACGCGCGCTGGCCGATAGCACAATAAATGCAAAGCACATTTTTATCGCGTTGATTGAGAATTGTATCAAGCGCGATCGCGGTCTTGCCTGTCTGCCGATCACCAATGATTAGTTCGCGCTGACCGCGCCCGATGGGAATAATCGCATCAATAACTTTGATGCCGGTTTGCAATGGTACGGTGACCGGTGCACGATCCATGATGTGAGGTGCTGTGCGTTCGATTGGTAGGCGCATGCTGGAAACCACCGAGCCATTGCCGTCCAGAGGCCGGCCCAATGGATTAATGATGCGTCCAACCAAACCGTCTCCCACCGGCACGTCCATCACGTGCCCCCTGCGTTCGACTGCACCACCCGTATGCAACTGCCAGTAATCACCCAGCAAAACAACACCGATTTCGTCTTCATCGACGTTGAATGCGATGCCATATAAATCATCGGAAAGCTTCAGCACCTCCTCAAAACCCACGCCGGGAAGACCGGAGACTTTTGCGATACCCGTGGCAATGCTGGTGATCGTACCCACTTCCTGCGGCGTTAGATGCGGTGCAAATGCTACCCGCGCCCGGCTCATTTCCGAGAATGCGCTGTCAAATACGTGCCGCAGGCTTTCATGCTCCATGTTCATTGATGCTTTGCCCGGCCTTTAACTCGGCCCTGGTTTCAAATTTTGGTTTGGTTTTTAACATCTCATCGATACCCTTTTCCATCGATGCAAGATAATCCGCGATACTCCATGCTATTTTTTGTCCATTCGTGCTGATTTCAATGCCACTGACCAGATCCGGTGTGGTTTCAAACTGTACGCACTTCTCCGCGCCAAGTATCTCTTTGACCGCCGTTTCAATTATGGTGCGATGTGTCGGTGACAGGACGAAGGTAGTACGGACGAGCATCAGACTGGGCGACGTCTTGAAGGCCGACTTCAGCCCGGCCATCCCCGTATCATCCAGCTCACGCAAGCGACGAAGAAATACGTCAACCATACGCTCTTCTAAAGTTATTCCGGCAAGATCGGCCAGTGCCTTGCGTGCAATGGCAAATACTTCCTCCCGTGTGCGGTCGGTGAGCGCTTTGCTCAGGCTCTGCTGCTCACTTCTCAGCGCTTCCTGCCGCTTGGCGCGCAAGCCGTCGGATTCCTGCCGCGCTGCATCAAGCAGCCGCAGACGTTCAGCTTTCGCCTCGTCTATCGCCTGACTCAAGAACGCGGCGCGTTGCTGTTCGAATACCTCGTTCTTGTGCTGAAGCATATTGCGCTCCTGCTCGGCATTAGTCTTTTCAGCATCGGCATCCGCGAGTTCAGCAGTGATCCGCTGCTCTCTTGCATCAATAGCGTGGAGGATGGGTTTGTACAAAAACCGCTTCAACAACCACACCAGGATGAGGAAGTTGATGACTTGCGCGCCAACGGTGAACCAGTCAATCAGCATGACTCACTTCCCGGCCGCTTGGGCAATGACATGATTCCAGAATGGGTTGGCAAAAACAAGAATCATCGAGACCACAAAGCAGTAGATCGCAATAGACTCGATCATTGCCAGGCCCACGAACAAAGTGCGTGTAATCGTCGTTGCGGCATCGGGCTGCTGTGCCAGCGAACTCAATGCCACGGCGACTGCACGCGCTTCGCCGAGCGCCGGTCCGATACTCCCCAGTGCGATCGTCATGCCTGCGGTAACGATTGAAGCGATTGCGATGAGCGTCATGCTATCCATAGTGTCTCCTCTTGCTGTTAACGTTGTTTCAATTCTTGTGTTCCGATTCAGGTCTGGACTCATGGGTGCGCGTGGCAGCTGCAATATACACCGTGGCCAGGATGCTAAAAATATAGGCCTGCACCATACCTGTGAGCAATCCGAGCGCACTGATGGCGATCGGAAAGATAAGAGGCGTAATGGTCAGCAAAATGGCGAGAATCATCGTCCCGCTCATCATGTTGCCGAACAGACGGATGGCCAGAGCCAAGGTACGCGAAAGTTCGCTGATGACATTGAATGGCAACATGATCAATGTTGGCTTCAAGTAGGCTCTAAGATATTCGTCCAGCCCGCAATCCTTGATACCGAACAGTGGCACAGCCACAAACACACAGATCGCCAGCGCTGCAGTGGTCGAGAGCGAACCAGTCGGCGGCTCATAACCGGGAATGATCGTGCAAAGACTGGCCGTAGCGATAAACAGGAATAATGTGCCCAGGAATCCAAGATATTTCTCCGGCTGCCGCAGACCGACTTCTTCGATTTGTCTACTGATGGCGGTGACGATGATCTCCAGCAGATTCTGCCAGCGAGGACGTTGCAGACCAGTGGAAAGTCTGCGCGTAACGAGTCTTGAACCGACCGCCAGCACGAACATCAGTCCCCACGTAAAAATGATCGTGGCATTGAGTTTTAGAAACCCATATTGCCAGAAGATGGTGTCGTCAGGGCTAAGATGCATGACCGGCCTTCTATGCCAATTGTCCTGGCTGACCTACTACTCGGGTGAGCCGCGTCACAATGATCCGTGCAATGATAAGCCCGAGTAAACCTGCCAGCAGCCTCTGCCAGTCATCCCCAAAAATAAAATAGAACCCAAGCAGAACAATGCACATCCGCAACAGCAAGCTGCCGAGAAACCAAAGTACCGGTTGTTTGGATAAAACACCCTGGCGAACTGTCCACCAAAGGCCACCGAAAAAAATCGCTCCGAGTAAAACACCTACTATTAAAGCAGATGCCAGGCTGAATGCTTCATTCATGGTTACTCTCCTCTTGCTCGCGTATTTCCCTGTTTTCCTTAGCCACCCAATGCCCGGCGTTAAAGCAGCCGAGACCTAGGCCAGCAACCAGCAGCATGAGTGTCCAGGAATGACTTCCGGGATAGTGTTTGTCTATCCAAAGTCCGAGTGCTGCGCCGAGCAGCGTTGGCACCACCACCGACCAACCAATCATGCCCATCATGCCCAAACCGGACCAGATGGTCTGTGTGGCATGCCGTTGCGCCTTAAGTTTGCGCAATGCCTTCTTGCCCACCTGATGGCTGAACTCCGTCTCACTCACTACAGATTTCACTTCCGTTTCTTCACTCATGATGAAATGCCGCAAAGCGACGAATAAATCCGCTCTCCAATTTCGTCAGCACCGAACGTACATTCTTCTCTTGCTCATCCAGATTCAAAAATTCCCGCTCTACCGCTTCATGCAGCTTGTCGAGGTCTATTCCCCCAATCGCGTTACGCACGGAGATCAGCACGTCAGCGCCCGTCTTGACCAGGACACCTTCATCGACGGCCACGTAAACCTCACCTTCCGCTTCGGTCTCAAAAACCAGTATCCCCGGCACCAACGCTGCCGCGCAGTCTAACCGATGGGGCAAGAGTCCAAAGGAGCCTGTGCGAGTCCCCGCAACAATGCGCAAAACACTGGCCTTCTCGGCAAAGATTTTGAAAGGTAGGAGAATCTTAAGATTCATGCATGCTAGCTGCATGTTCCATTTCCGCTTGAGGTTTAGGCTTGGACTCTGGTCTGGCTTTTATCCTCGCTTCGTCAATCGCCCCGATCATGTAAAGCGCACTCTCCGGGATGTCCTTGAACTCATCGTGCAAGATGCACTCACACCCATCTAACGCGTCCTTGAGGCTGACGGACTTGCCTTTAAGGCCGGTAAACTGCTCGGTCGTAAAAAACGGCTGGGTGAGAAAACGCTCTAGCCGCCGGGCGCGAGCAACTATGTTGCGGTCCTCCAACGAAAGCTGTTCCATGCCAAGCATCGCGATGATGTCTTTCAGATCCGAGTATTGCGCGAGCGTGCGCCGAATTTTCTGTGCAAGAGTATAGTGCCGCTCGCCGATAATGCCGGGTGTAGCCATCTTGGAACTAGACTGCAACGGATCGATAGCTGGGTAAAGCCCCTCGCTCGCCCGTTTACGCGACAGCACGATGGATGCAGAAAGGTGCGAGAAGGTGTGCACCGCCGCCGGATCGGTGAAATCATCCGCCGGCACATACACCGCCTGAATTGAGGTAATAGCGCCAGTATCGGTATTGGCGATGCGCTCTTCCAATTGCGACAACTCGGTTCCCATGGTCGGCTGATAACCCAGGCGCGACGGCATCTGCCCCATTAAGTCGGACACTTCCATGCCAGCCTGAATGAAACGAAAAATATTATCGATGAGCAGCAGCACATCGCGATGCTCATCGTCGCGAAAATACTCGGCCATCGTCAGTGCTACATGGCCGACGCGGAAACGGGCACCGGGGGGCTCGTTCATTTGACCGAACACCATCACCATATTCTGCAGTACGCCCGCCGCATCCATGTCGCGGTAGAGCTCCTCCCCTTCGCGACAACGTTCGCCAATGCCGCAAAAAATACTCACGCCTTCGTGTTGCCCGACCATGTTGTGAATCATCTCGGTAAGCAACACCGTCTTGCCCACGCCCGCTCCGCCAAACAAGCCTGCTTTGCCGCCGCGCTCCAGTGGCATGAGCACATCGATAACCTTGATACCCGTCTCGAACAGCTCGGATTTGGTGGAACGCCGCGCCAAGGGAGGTGGAGCCCGATGGACTGTACGCCACTGAACATCAGACGGCGCCGGCTGGCGGTCAATGACGTTTCCGAAAACGTCGAACATGCGCGAAAGAATTTCCTTGCCGACCGGCGCCTGCAACGTTCCGCCAGTGTCTTCCACCGTGATCCCGCGTGCGAGACCCTGCGTGGGGGTTAACGCAATCCCGCGTACTCGATGTATATCGAGTTGAGACAGTACCTCGATAGCGATTTGGCCTTCCATCCCCGTACGCAGCAGGGAGTAGATCGGCGGCAGACGCCCCTCAAACCATATATCCACGACGCTACCGCGCACCGAGACCACCGTGCCAAGGTTCGGAGAGCCGGGTTTATTTTTTAAATTCCCCACCGTTTTTTCCTATTAACCTGAATTTCTCATGGCATGGGCGAATCTCGTTTAATCAATCGGTATAGCCTTAGTCATGCAAATAGCTCTACGCACGAAGCTTTAACCCAGATAATCCATTAGGCGGCTCTCTGAGCCTACGCGAGTGCTGGCGGTCAGTCTGCGGCCATTTCTGCCGCTTGCTCGGTGTCCATAGGCCAGCTATGGACTCCTCCCAACCGGCAAAACCGCCTCGCCATCATCTCACGTCCTAATGGATTATCTGGGTTAAACGGGGCCACCCATAAATAATTCTAGTTCAAGCCAGCTTCACTTCCCAGTCATCACCGGCTTTTCTATTCATACCGGCTTCGATGGTGGCGCCTTGTTGCTGCATTTTGGTACCCAGCTGTTGGGCAACGCCGATGTGCAAATTGATCTGATTCTTCGTCTGGCAAGGGGTGATTAATGCACTGGCGGTAGCCCCTTTCTGGGGATTTTGCTATTTCATACTATTACTGGCATCCTCCTTATTATCAATTTAATTAATCAATATATTTGTAGTCCATATGTATTTGTAGCTCCCCGTCCCCGTGATACATGAACGAGGGATAGGTGAATAGCATGAAGGTGTGTTTAATTTTTTCATTAGCCAAAAATAGGTGTGTTTTTTGTGATAACCTACTAATTCAAATAATATTTAGAAAATGATAAAAATTTTATTAGCCAGTCCCAATAAAAGATTAGGTTCTTTATTGGGGTCTACTTTACGTTGGGCATCTATGACAAGTTGTTGTGGAGGAAACCCATGGAGCTAGTAACAACGATCGACGAAATTGTTGATAATTTGGTTCGTTTCGACAGCTACAGAACCAGCACAAACTCGCAACATCGTGAGTTCTTCACCGACCGACTACGACTTGGGAAAATCTACGTACACGGAATCATCAATGGCAAACATCTCTTCTGCCCAAGCCGCTTCGTTGGCTATGTGAAGTGCACGGCGGAGAAGCACATCGCGTTCCCATACAAGAACGGTTCCATTACAACGCCGCGACTCAGTCGACTACTTGGCGAGCACGCAACAGATAAAGTCGCTGAGGAAAAGTACCTGAAATTGTGTGGCCAGCTAAACATCCAACCGTCTGAGAAAGGTCGTACCTACTGGTCTATTGGCTCCATAACAACCTCACCGAAGGCGATATTGCGTGGTGGTGAACCTGGATTCCCAGATGAGACAGAAGAGCACCTTGAGGGGGCGACCAAGCAGGTATTTGTCAATGCCTACGAGCGTAATCCCAAGGCTCGCGCGGCATGTATCAAACAGTACGGCGTCACATGCATAGTCTGTGGGTTTAATTTTCAAGCCAAATTCGGCCCCATTGGCAAGGGGTTCATCCACATACACCACCTCAAGCCGATAGCTAAGCAATCCGGCGAGCACGTAGTCAATCCAACTACCGATCTTCGGCCTGTTTGTCCCAACTGCCACGCGATGCTCCATGTAAGCGATCCGCCGCTTACGATCGAAGAATTAGTCGAAATAGTGAGCGCCCAGCCGTGATGCCCAACCCGGTGCTCAACCCCGTTCGCTTCGCTCTCTGAACGCTGCGCGATAAAGCCGCGCAGCGCCGGTTAGCTCTACGTTGGGAGTTAAAGAACGCACTTGACTTATAGTTCTAAGAGTACTATAGTTCTCTAAATGCTGCGAGACATGGGGTCGCGCGCGCATTCATTAGGAGAGAACCATGCACACCATTGAGGTTGATTTTGATGTTTTCAAACAACTCACCGTTCGCAGGGCAACAGAAGATGTCAGCTACAACGATGTCATTCGTGAGCTTCTTGGCCTTGGTCAAGGCAAGGCTAAAACAACGAAGGAAGCAACTGGCCCTTCACCAAATGATTGGGTTGCTAAGGGTGTGCGATTTCCTGCCGACACTGAGTTTCGAGCCAATTACAAAGGCCAAGTTCGCACCGGTCGCATTGAAGGTGGCGCGCTTACCGTCGATGGTAAACGCTATGAGTCCCCTTCCGCTGCGGCTGTGGCTATCACTGGTAGCCCTGTTAATGGCTGGCGTTTCTGGGAGTGCCGTCTTCCGGGCAAACCCACATGGCAGTTCATTGAGAGCCTTCGCCGGTAAGTAAACCCCCAACCCGGCAGTCGAGAGGGACTGCGCAAAAGCGCGCAGCCCCTCACTTCTACGTTGCCACAAGGGGTCACAGGTCTAGCTTCGTAGCTTAAGATCCCAATACTTCTTGCTTAAACGCTCAAGTTCCCGCTTGTCATCCGCAGAACGAAAGGAACCGGGATCAGATTAAATTCACACTTCTCAGCCAGCGCAGCATGACGCGTTACCCGATAGCTTTGCCCTTATTCAGCTTGGACTCCGGCGGCAATCAAGAGCGACGAATACCAAGACCGCAGCGACAGCAATACGGTAATGCACGGCAAATGGGAATCGTTTGAAAGGCAGTCGATGGAACTGCATCGGGGACAGATCACGGTTTTCTGCTAGTCTTACGCTGTGATTATCCAATCGGAGATAAACCATGCCGACAAATGGCGCCGGGAAACCGGCCAAAAAACTCATCTCTATTCAGCGTAACGCGGCGCAGCACTGGGTCGGCGACGGTTTTCCGGTGCGGACACTGCTTGCCTATCCGGAACTGGGATCCCTCATCAGCCCTTTCCTGCTGTTGGATTACGCCGGTCCGATAGAATTTCCGCCGACAGAGAAACACTTGGGTGTCGCTGAACACCCGCACCGTGGGTTCGAGACAGTAACCATCGTTTATGCGGGTGAGGTGGAGCATCGCGACAGCTCTGGTGGCGGTGGCCGCATTGGCCCTGGCGATGTGCAATGGATGACTGCAGCATCCGGGGTGGTTCATGAAGAATTTCATGGGCGCGATTTTGCACGACGTGGTGGCATACTGGAAATGGTGCAGTTGTGGGTCAATTTGCCCGCCAGGGACAAAATGTCGCCGCCACGTTACCAGAATATCCTGAATAACCAGATTCCGATTGCGAGTCTCCCCAACGGCCAGGGTAGCGTGCGCGTGATTGCGGGTGAATTCGGTAGATTTACGGGGCCTGCCCGGACATTCACCCCAATCCATGTATGGGATCTGCAGTTAGCGAGTGAGCAGCGGATTGATCTTGCGGTACCCGACGGTTATAACGCAACGCTGGTGGTACTCAAAGGCACCGTGCGGGTGAACGGTTGCGAAACCATCGGTGTGGCAGAGGCCGGTTTGTTTGACCGGGCGGGTGGGCACATCTGCATCGACAGTGCACACGATGCAACAGCGTTGCTGCTCTGCGGCGAACCGATCGATGAACCAATCGTCGGCAGCGGCCCTTTTGTCATGAACAATGCCGAGGAGATTCGCCAGGCGATAGCAGATTACCAGGGCGGCAAAATGGGACATTTGTCCCCGCGTGGCACTTATTCAGAGATTCCTTAGTTCAGGTAGTTGAATTTCATATCCTTCGGTCTGTATCATCACCCCATGAGCCAACATTCTTTATTGCATTCCAGGTTCGGCACTCTCGGCCACGTGTGTGTGAGATCAGCCACCAGCTGGTGGGGAATCATTCATTTTGGGGCTGTGGCGATAGTTCTGGCGCTGTCGCCATCGACCTACAGCCAGGGAAACTACGCTGTAATTGCTCGGAATATCTATACTAGTACTTGGCAGGTACTGTTCTGGTTTACAGTGCTGTGCGCGCTTGTCAGTCTGGTATTGATCCGTATCGTTGTTGTCACCGCTTCCAGTTATGGCCTATCTCAATACGCGCTGGAAATGGTAGTGCGAGTACTGGTGCTTGAGCTGATTCCACTGGGCGCCGCTCTGTTTGTGCTGCTACGTTCGGATATGACGATTAGTACCGGGGCGACGGCCAGCCTCATGCGTACCGAACTTGTCCCATGCGTGATTGCCATCGCATTCTCGGTGGCGACATTAGCCGCAGTGAGCAGCGTAGTGGCGCTAGTGCTGGCCTATCTGGTCGTTTATGGCTTGTCGCCATGGGGTCTTGCTGAGTATACGCATATGGTCGGGCGCGTATTCGATCCAGTTGTCACCGTTACCTTTGTCTTCAAAACAGTGTGGTTCAGCCTGGCAGTTGCGGTGATTCCACTGGCTTCAGCACTACAGATACCGCATGAGACCACAAGGGAATCGAATCCTGTACCACAAGGTACGGTACGATTGTTTTTAGTTCTGGTACTGATCGAAGGTGTCTCTTTGACGGCCAAATATATTTAAAATGGAACAGCCACCAGATATGCAATCGGAATCAAAATTCCAACCAGTATCGCCGCCCCCCAACATGGAGCTCAAGGTCATGTTGCTGCTGGTTCTGATGGGAGTATTAGTATTCAGTTCACTGGCATATGTGATGTATGCGCGTGGAGTTTTCGAAAGCACCCAGCAGGTAGTATTGGTCGCGGATGATTCCGAGGGCGTGATCGTCGGCATGGATATGACGTTCTCGGGGTTTCCAATAGGGCGCGTGCGGCGCGTTGAGCTTGCTGATAACGGGAAGGCCCGCATCGTGATTGAAGTGGCGCGCCAGGATGCCAAGTGGTTGCGTACCAGCAGTGTCTTCACCATGGAGCGTAGCATAGTAGGTAGCACCCACCTGCACGTGTTCACCGGTGTGCTGACAGATCCGCCGCTGCCCGATGGTGCTGTACGAACGGTATTGATCGGCGATGCCACCGCAGAAATTCCTCATCTGGTAAATACCATACGCGACCTGGTCGAGAATCTGCAGAATATGACCAAACCTGACTCCAGTCTGAATGTGAGTCTGAATAATGTACAGACCGTCACACAAAATCTCAAGGGTCCATACGGTGCACTGGGCGTAGTGCTGGGTAGCGAGGCAAATGCAAAAAAGGTTATCACCACCCTGGATGAATCAAAAGCGGCCATAACCCAAGTCAACGCAATTCTGAGTGACGTACGGACAAGCCTTAAGAGCGTTGATGCCGTACTGGCGGAAGCGCAGGCTGTGGGCGCCAACGCTCGGGTAGCCACAACTGACTTGGGTGCTTTGCGAGAGCAGGTGGAGATGAATCTGCGAAAGGTGGAGCACCTGGTGGATGAAATTAACCGTAAATGGCCCCTAGCACGCGACACGGAGCTTAAATTGCCATGAAGACATCATGAGAATGCTCTGGGCGATAGTAGCAATCGGCCTTGCCGGGTGCGCCAGCAGTCCCGTGCCGCCAGACTGGCAACTAAATGCGCATGGCGCGCTCAAGAACTCGATCACGGCTTATCTAGTGGGAAACTCCAGGCTTGCTGCTGTGGAATTTTCCCGCGTGCGTGCGGAGATTGCCAGCACCGGTCGCGTAGATTTGCTTGCGCGCGCCGAACTGGTGCGCTGTGCGGCCCAGGTAGCCAGTCTCGAATTCAATAACTGCGAGTCATTTCAGGCACTGGCTAAAGATGCTGCCGCTGAGGAGCGCGCCTATGCCGAGTATCTGGCAGGACGCTGGACGGGGTTAAATGCGGCGCTGCTGCCCGCACAACATGGTGCAGTGGTTACTGGCGCGAGCGGGGCGCTTAATACCATTAAGGATCCGCTGTCGCGTCTGATCGCCGCTGGCGCGCTGTTGCAGAGGGGCCAGATGACACCTGACGCCATCGCCACTGCCATCCAGACTGCATCTGACCAGGGATGGCGCCGTCCGCTGCTCGCATGGCTGGGTGTTGCAGTCCGTCGAGCAGAGCAATTGGATGACAGAGAAGAGGTCTTACGCATTCAGCGGCGCATTGACCTGATCTCAGGCCTTGGAGTATCCGTCCAATAAATCGGATCTCGTGTGCCCGTCACCGTTTCGAGATTCAAAACGGCCAGTGCGGCATTAACCAATCTTAAGTCGTGGATAATCCCGGTAATGAGAAAGAAAGTAAATAATTACATTTCCAGCATTGCCCCCAAGTTTTCCATAGAACTTCTGCAGGCGTTTCTTCCTACCTTGCTGTTGATTCTGATTGGCATGTTCCTGATCTACCAATATGTGGATCCCGCGCCACCCAAAAGGATTGTAATGTCCGTCGGGATGGAGGAAGGTAACTACAAAGCCTACGCCACGATTTACCAGGTACTCCTGAAAGAAAGCGGAATAAACCTTGAACTGCATGCGTCAAAAGGTGTTATTGACGATATCAGAGAATTGAAGAATCCCGATTCCAGTGTCGAGATGGCTTTCATACAAGATGGGGTCGCAAGCGCGGAGGGATCAGAAAATCTGGTATCACTGGGTAGCTTGTATTACGAACCGGTTTGGATTTTTTGCCGCTGCAAAAATGAAATAACTCACCTGGCAGATTTGAAAGGTCGAAAGATAGCTGTCGGCAGGGATGGGAGTGGTACAAAATCCCTGGCAACGACCCTGTTAAATTCCAGTGGGGTTAATGCCGATAATGCCAAACTTGTTTCCATCGGCAGCCAAGCGGCGGCTGATGCGCTACATAAGGGAGATATTGATGCAGCAATTTTTGTGGACACACCCGAGTCGGCATTAATCCGCGAGATCTCCAGAGACCCTTCTCTGCGCCTGGTGAGCCTGGATCAAGCAGATGCCTATACCAGACAGTTCCCCTACCTGCATCACCTCATCTTGCCAGAAGGTTCTCTGAATATAGAGAACAATATTCCCGAGCGCGATGTGCATTTGCTTGCGCCCACCACAGTGCTGGTTGTTCGTAATGACGTACATCCAGCGCTTGTTTACCTGATGCTTAAAACAATCTCGAAGATACATGATGGCGCAGGGCTTTTAAATAAAAAACGTGAGTTTCCCGCCAACCTGGATTCTGACTTCCCTCTGAGCATACAGGCCGAGAATTTCTATCAAAACGGTCTGCCGTTTCTGGACAAGTATCTTCCGTTCTGGGCAGCCACTTTTGTCAACAGGATGCTGATTATCTTGATACCAATGTTGGCTTTACTCATTCCCCTGACAAAGGTTATTCCCGTAATTTATACCTGGCTGGTCAAGATGAAACTATTCAGGTACTACGGCGAACTGCGTTTTCTGGAAACCCAAATCCAGGCTAATACTGACAAACAGGAATTTAAAAAATATCTGGATGAACTCGGCAATATTGAAGACAAGGTAAACCTGCTGCGATTGCCGGTCTCATTCTCTCAGCACTTATATGAATTGAGGGGGCATATTGAACTGGTACGGACCAAACTTGAACGATTGAGCAAGGACTGATTCCAATCCCATTTCATCAGTGACACTTCAGTGATATCCTCACCCGCGCGCCCGTACTACTCACTCCCGAAAGAAGTCTCTCTTGGAGAATGCACTGTGGAACTGGCGTATTTGTTGCTGTCAGCCAATTTTCTTTTTAGGCGGAGCTTTAGCGACCCGAATTTTTTCAGCCGTAATCTGCTTAAGTATCAGCTTCTGGCCGATAGCCAGACGTTCGGTGCGACTGTTCCATAACCGAATCTGCGCTACGCTGACACCATAACGCCTGGCGATGATGGAAAGCGTATCGTCTTTTTTGACGGCATAGACAAGACTGTTTTCGAGCATTCTTGTCTCAACAGGCTTGTTGCGCATGACGGAGATGTCCACGCCGTTACTACTTCCATTAAGCGGCACTAGTAAAGTCTGGCCCAGTGCAATCTTGCCATGCCGTGCAATACCGTTGACTTCCTTCAACCGTGCCACGCTGATGTCATACTGTGCCGATATTTGCTCAGCAGTTTCTCCACCCTTTGCCTGATAGGCTTGCCATGAAACCAGCGGTTTATCGTGATTTTCCAGGTTGGCCATAAAGGTTTCCACCTTATCCACCGGCAACAGTAAAGTACGCGAACCGTTGACATTAATGACGGGGCGATTGTGGGCGGGATTGAGTGCGTTAAACTCATCCACGGAAATATCCGCAAGATTCGCTGCCAGCTTTATATCTATATGCTGGGTGGTGGCAACCTGTTCAAAATAAGGCTGATTAGGAATGGACTCAAGCATGATGCCAAAGACTGCCGGATTGGAGATGATATTTTTCATTGCGATCAATTTGGGGACATAGTTCTGGGTTTCAGGTGGCATTCTGATGCTGCGGAAATCCATCGGCAATCCGCTGTTACGGTTCCTGGCGAGCGACCGCCCCACTGCGCCTTCACCCCAATTATACGAAGCCAGCACCAGCTCCCAATCGCCGAATATACGATGGAGGTTCTGCAAATAATCTAGTGCGGCGCTGGTGGCGGCGACAATGTCGCGCCGATCGTCGTGCCACCAGTTCTGTTGCAGGCCGTAATTCTTCCCGGTGGAAGGAATGAACTGCCAGATACCAGAGGCATGGCTGCGAGAATAGGCGGTGGGGTTAAAGGCACTTTCAATAATCGGTAGCAGTGCAATTTCGGTAGGCATGCCGCGGCGCTCCACCTCTTCGACGATGTGGAATAGGTAGCGCTTACTACGTTCGACAATGCGGCTCATATATTCTGGGCGACCAGCGTAGAAGTTTTCGCTACTACGCACCTCCTTGCTGTTCAATTCAGCCATGGCGAAGCCGTTGCGTATGCGTTCCCATAGATCGGTCGGTGGTGCGGATATGTCGACAGACGTTAAAACAAAACTTGCAGCGTTGGGGGCATCCTCGGCAACTATACTCGTTACTGTCGGTACAAGCCGAATAAGAGATTGCTCGGCAGGTGCCGCTGCACTTGTCGTGGAATTTGTAATGGCAAGTGTTAAACCGATAATCAAGACAACTGCCGATTGTGGTATATGCATGGTGTTAATCGTTATTGGTTCCGAGATTTAAAAATTCGAGATTCCGAATAAACCCATCTCAGGCTTATTTGCCAACCTCGTTCGTCAATTGGCGTCATAAAAACCCGGCTGATAGTAGCCAACCACATCCGGTTTCGCAAGGATTTTCTGCGGTGTTTGTCGAGTCCGGCAAACTCACTCACGAATATTGGACTGCCCCTCAAATCTCCCCAATTCCACCACTGTTAACGGCTTCCATCCCGCTTTGCGATGTTCTGCGACGACATTAGTGAAAATACCGCCGCGCACATAGAATTTGGCAGTAAGGCGCAAATATCTCGGTTTCAGGGCGGCAGCCAAGTCATCGAGAATGCGATTGGTGACGGCTTCGTGGAACGCGCCTTCGTCGCGGTAAGACCATATATATAGTTTCAGGCTTTTAAGCTCGATACATTTTTTGTCAGGGATGTAATCAAGAATCAGGGTAGCAAAATCCGGTTGCCCAGTTTTCGGACACAGGCAGGTAAACTCCGGAATTTCCATGTGAATATGGTAATCCCGCGCCGGAGCCGGGTTAGGGAAGGTTTCCAATTTTTTCGCAGGGTGGCTAGGCATTCTCTTATCTCGGTCAAATCGGTTAGAATGATCTGCCCTCCATAGATATTTTTTAGGGCAGCTTTTTGTTCTGCCCGATTATAACTGGTTGCAAACAATAAATTGCGTCTCTCCCACATCAAACTTGCCGGTTTCAAATCCTTCGTTGATCCTACCAACATTTCTGTTCCCGGTGATCTGGTAGGGGTTGTCGGTCCCAACGGTTGCGGCAAATCCAATGTAATCGATGCGGTGCGCTGGGTGTTGGGCGAATCGAGAGCATCCGCGCTGCGCGGCGAATCCATGCAGGACGTTATTTTCAACGGCTCCGCCAATCGCAAGCCAGTCGGACGCGCCAGTGTTGAGCTGATATTTGACAACAGTCTGGGCAAAGCGGCGGGGCAGTGGTCGAGCTATGCAGAAATATCCATCAAACGGATATTGTTGCGGGATGGCGAATCAACCTATTACATTAATAATATCCACGTACGCCGTCGCGACATTGCCGATATCTTTCTCGGTACCGGTATCGGTGGGCGTGGCTACGCCATTATCGAGCAGGGAATGATTTCCCGCATTATTGAAGCCAAGCCGGAGGAGTTGCGTGCGTTTCTGGAGGAGGCTGCGGGAATTTCAAAATACCGTGAACGTCGCCGTGAAACAGAATTACGTCTGGCTGATACTCGTGAAAACCTGTTGCGGGTGGACGACATCTGCCAGGAACTGGGAAAGCAGTTGCAACACCTTGAGGAGCAGGCCAAGGTAGCCATCCAGTTCAAGGATAGGCAAAACCAGTTGCACACTGCGCAGAATCTTTTGTGGCTGGCACGCAAGCAGGAAGCAGCAATACAGCGTATCCGTGCAGAAAAAGAAATTCAACGGCTGGAAACAGAGCTGGAAGCCGAAACCGCATGTCTGCGCGATGCGGAAAAACGTCTGGAAGAAAAACGCATTCAGCATTATGCCGCCGGTGACGGCCTGCATCAGGCACAGGGTGAGCTTTACGCTACTAACGCGGAAGTGGCGCGGATCGAACAGCAAATACAACATTTGCGCGAGAACCGCCAGCGCATGGAGCTGCAAATCACAGCGGCGAAGAGTCAACTGGAGCATCACGAAAAGCAAGCGGAAAATGCTGTCGATAGCTCGAACCGCTGGCGCAGCGAACTTGAGCTGGCACAGCTGACTCATGAAGCCAGCAAACAAAAAGCTGCCATGGAAAGTGAAAAATTACCGCTGGCAGAATCCGTTTTCCGCTCGTGCCAGGAAAAACTGGGGGAAATACAGCGCGGCTTGCTACTGGTCGAGCAGGCCGGGCAACTGGAAGAGAGCCATCGTACCCATGCTGAGAAAACCTTACAACAACTGGAATCGCGTCGCGAACGGCTGCTGGATGAACAGGGTAAGTTGCCACAACCCGATGATGAGGGGCTATCTCGTTTGCGACGCGAGACGGAAGGCATCGCAGCGGACTTGAAACAAAAGCAGGAAGTGCTCACGCAAACGGTAGAGCGCCTGCCCAGTGCGGAAGAAATAAAACGCAAGCTCACGCGCAAAGCGCAAGTGCTGGAGCAACAGATTACCCAGGCAGAGGCGCGGTGCAACGCTCTGCAACGCTTACAGCATCGGCTCGAAGGCAACGAAAGGTTAAGCGCATGGCTTACCAAGTATCAGCTGGATGTGTCGCCACGTTTGTGGCAAAGCATCCAGATTGAGAAAGGTTGGGAAGATGCACTGGAAGCGGTATTGCGTGAGCGTCTGAACAGCGCACAACTTGAGCGGCTGGAAACAGCACAGAACTGGGCAAGCGACTCGCCCCCAGGGAAATGGTCGCTGTTTGAAGCAGTGATGCCTCCGGCACCAACCGAAGCAACCGGACAAACTGAAGATAGGCTGCGTGGCAAGGAAGGCTGGACGCCCCTCCAGGGATATCTGACTTGTGATAACAGCGGAATAAAAGCTGTGTTGAACGAATGGTTGAGTGGGATATTTGTGGTTGAGGGTATGCAGGATGGCCTCTTGCAACGGACAAAACTGGCTTACGGCGAGATGCTGGTGACGCGTGAGGGCCATGTCATTACCCGCCACAGCCTGACTTACTATGCGCCTGACTCGCAATTGCACGGGGTGCTGGCGCGGCAGCGGGAGATAGCCCAGATCAAAATCGAAGTGGATGCGCTAAGGGGTGGTCTCGCCATAGAAAAATCCGCACTGGCAGTAGCTGAAGAAGCCTACCGCGAACTGGAAGTGTCGATCTCGCGTTTACGTCATGATAGTGAGCAGCTCCAGCAACAGCATCATGATTTACAGATACAGGTGCTGAAGCTCACCCAACTGGCCGAGCGTGCCAGCCAGCGCCGTAGCCAGATTGAGCTTGAACTGACAGAAATTGCACAGCAGACAGCGGTGGAAGTTTCCCAGAAACAGGATGCTGAAATAAAGCTGGCAGAATATCGAATTCAAATTGAGGCTCTACGGGAGCAGGTGCAACAGGAAAAGCATGCCAGAGAAGCAGCGGAGCAGTCGCTCAATACTCAGCGTCAACTTGCGCAGAATGCGGCAAGAGAAATGCAGGAAGCTGCCTTCTATGAAAAAACCTGCCAGAACAAAATCATTGAGATAGAGAATTCCATCCACACCATCAATGAGAATATTGCCGGACTCAGAAACAACCTGGAGAAATTATTGACCGAGCAAGGCGGTTTTGATGAAGCCCCGTTGAGTAGTCAACTACAGGAATGGCTGGCGCTGCGTGAGCGGCGTGAATCGGCGCTGGCAACAGCGCGCAATGCTCTGGAGGGTGCGGCTAATGAGTTGCGGGAAATAGAGCAGGAGCGCATGACTTCCGAACAAAAACTGTACCCGCTACGAGAATTCATCAATCAGGCGCGCCTTAAGGAACAGGAGGCGCGCATTACCGAGAATCAATTTGGCGAACAGTTAACGGAGGCAAAAGCCAACGAGGAGGAATTGCTGTCAGCTCTGGGCAGAATGCGGCCTGCCGCATTGCAGGCTGAGATCAATCGCCTGAATACTGAAATTGCTGCCTTGGGCGCTGTTAATCTCGCTGCGCTGGAGGAACTGCAGGCCTCCCAAGAGCGCAAGACTTATCTTGATGCACAATTACAGGATTTGAGGGAAGCGGTGGAAACCCTGGAAAGCGCCATCCGCCGGATAGATCGCGAAACCCGTGAGCGTCTGCTGGAAACTTTTGACAAGGTCAACAGCCATCTGAGTGAAATGTTTCCTATTATATTTGGTGGCGGACAGGCTAAACTAATATTAAGCGGCGAGGAGATTCTTGACTCCGGTGTACAAATCATCGCACAACCACCGGGCAAGAAGAATAGTTCCATTCATTTGCTGTCCGGTGGCGAGAAAGCACTGACTGCGCTGGCACTGGTGTTTTCGCTGTTCCAGCTTAATCCCGCACCGTTCTGCCTGCTGGATGAGGTAGATGCTCCACTGGACGATAGCAACACTGAACGTTTCTGTGATCTAGTGAAAAAAATGTCACGTCAAACTCAGTTCCTTTTCATCAGCCATAATAAAATTACTATGGAAATGGCGCAGCAGCTGATTGGTGTCACCATGCAAGAACAGGGCGTTTCACGCGTAGTCGCGGTGGATATCGAAGAAGCTATCAAACTGAGCGATATGGCGGCGGTGGCGTAATGGACGTGATGAATATGAGTGATTTGCAGATCAGCCTGATTGTCATTGGCGGCATCGTGGTTGCGAGTGTTATTCTGCTCAACTGGCTGCAGCAGCGACGCTACCAGCGCAGTGCGGAAGAGGCGTTTGAGCGCAGACATGAAGATGTGCTGCTCAGAGTAGATGAAACTATTGCAGAGGGTGGACAGGTCGAGTCGCAGCCAGGCAGGGGGTCGCCGCAGGAATTTCAGGCGAAGCTGAGTATAGAGCCAATTGATCCGATGGAAATTTCCTCGCCAGATTTCGCGTCCAGAGTTATAACACCTGTACTGATGGAACAGAAAGCGCTTGAAATTGATAACGCCAGTGCTGTGGATTATATAGTGAACATCCGGGCGGAAGCATTGATTGCTGCCTCAGATTTAACCGAGGTATTGCGACGGAAATTCGATTTTGGCAAACCGGTGCAGTGGCTCGGGCAGCGAGATGTGGGCGCATTCTGGGAAGAAATCACCGTAGAAGCCAATGACGGCAGGGGTGGCTATACCGGCTTAAAGGGCTGCCTGCAGTTGGTCGATCGCTCTGGCCCAGTAAGCGAAGTGAGTCTGTCCGAGTTTTGTGACATGGTGAAAAATTTTACGGCACATGTGCATGCAGTTGCCGATTTTCCTGATATTCGGCAAGCCTATGCACAGGCAGTGTTGCTTGACCAGTTTTGTGCGGAAGTGGATGTGATGGTAGGCATCAATATTATCAGCAAGGATGGTGGCGCATTCACCGGAACCAAGATCCGTGCCCTGGCTGAAGCATCCGGACTCAAGCTGGAGACGGGGGGTGCATTTAGCTACCGTGATGAAAATGGCGCTATTCTGTTTTCGCTCAACAACTATGAATCCTCGCCATTTCTACCTGACAACATAAGAACACTCGCCACTCATGGCGTTACTTTTCTGCTTGATGTACCCAGAGTGGAGAATGGTGAGAAGGTGTTCGATCAGGTAGTCCATCTCGCCGGAATTTTCTCTACCACGCTGGGCGGTATGCTGGCAGATGACAACCGTGTTTCCCTGACCGATAGCGGCATCACTAAAATCAAGCAACATTTGGGTAGCATTCAAGCCATGATGAAAGCGCGCAATCTCCCTGCTGGCGGAGAGATTGCGTTAAGGCTGTTTGCGTGAATGAGCATTCCGGAAAATATCCGGCAGCAAGCGCAGAGTCTGCGTGAGACAGTCGATCTGCATAATTACCGTTATTACGTACTGAATGCACCGACTATTCCGGATATTGAGTACGATAAGCTGTTCCGCGAATTGCAACAGCTTGAACAGCACTATCCCCAGCTTATTACGCCCGATTCTCCCAGCCAGCGGGTAGGCGCAGCGCCACTTAAGGAATTTTCCCAGATTACCCATCGCACTCCGATGCTCTCTCTCAGCAATGCGTTTGAGGAGGCGGAGGTAGATGCGTTTGACCGGCGTGTGTGTCAAGGTCTGGAAGTCGGCAGCGTGGAATATGCAGTGGAGCCGAAGTTTGATGGTCTGGCGGTAAGTCTTTGTTATGAGAATGGCGTATTCGCGACAGGTGCAACTCGTGGCGATGGCTACACCGGTGAAGACGTCACATTGAATTTACGTACCGTCAAGTCCATTCCTCTGCATTTGTACGATGGCCTACACGGCAATCACCAACCTACCTTGCTGGAAGTACGCGGCGAGGTGCTAATGCTGAAAGCTGATTTTGAGAAGCTTAACCTGCAGCAACGTAACAGAGGCGAAAAGGAATTCATGAATCCGCGCAATGCAGCAGCTGGCTCGTTGCGCCAGCTTGATCCCGGCATTACCGCGAGCCGCAGGCTTACATTCTTTGCATATGGCATCGGCATGCATGAAGGCGGCGGCATGCCGTGCGACAGACACAGCAGCATGATGGATCATCTCGCATCGCTGCGTTTTCCAGTGGCTCGCGAGCGCAAAGTAGTTAGCGGCACAGCCGGATTGCTAGCATATTATCGCGAGATGGGGGAGTTGCGTGAGCAACTGCCTTACGATATCGATGGTGTGGCGTACAAAGTCAACAATCTGGCGCAGCAAGAAAAATTGGGGTTCGTTTCCCGCGCGCCGCGCTTTGCCATAGCACATAAGTTTCCGGCGCAGGAAGTGGTAACCGAACTGCTGGGAATCGATGTGCAAGTGGGCAGAACCGGCGCCCTGACCCCTGTCGCACGACTGCAACCGGTACTGGTCGGCGGTGTCACCGTGACCAATGCAACTTTGCATAACGAGGATGAGATCAGGCGCAAGGATGTGATGATCGGTGACCATGTGATCGTGCGGCGCGCGGGTGACGTAATTCCTGAAGTAGTGGGGGTTGTGAAAGAGAAAAGGCCCGGTAACGCAAGTGAGTTCGTTATGCCTGAAACGTGTCCTGTATGCGGCGCCAGAGCTGTGCGCTTGCCGGGCGCGGCAGTGACGCGCTGTACTGGCGGGCTGTTCTGCCCAGCGCAGCGAAAACAGTCGATTCTGCATTTTGCTTCGCGCCGCGCCATGGATATTGAAGGCTTGGGTGACAAGTTGGTGGAACAACTGGTGGACCATGCCATCGTCAGGACACCTGCTGATCTTTATAAACTGGGGGTCGTAGCGCTTGCCGGCCTGGAGCGCATGGCGGAGAAATCCGCAAGTAACATAGTGGCAGCTATTGCAAAAAGCAGAGGTACTACACTGGTACGCTTCATTTATGCGCTTGGAATTCGTAATGTAGGTGAGACCACCGCCAAAGATCTGGTACGCTATTTTGGCAATCTTGAGCGGTTGATGGCAGCGGATATGGAGAGTTTGCAACAGGTGCCCGATGTCGGTCCAACAGTGGCCCAGAGCATTGCCGATTTTTTTGCTGAGCGGCACAATTGTGAGATCATCGAGCAATTGCGTGCAGTCGGCGTGTATTGGCAGGAGGGCAGCGGCGTGCAGCAGGAAGAATTAAACTCCAGCAGGATTAGCGGCAAGACTTTCGTGTTGACTGGAGCCTTGCCGAATCTGACGCGGGAAGATGCCAGGGAAAGAATTGAAGCTGCGAGTGGGAAAGTGGTTGGAAGCGTTTCAAAAAAAACCGATTATATGGTGGCAGGCGCTGACCCAGGCAGCAAATATGACAAAGCGATTGAATTGGGAATAACCATTCTCGATGAGGCAGCGCTGTTACAATTATTGCAAGATTCGTACAGGACGTAACCGAGTAAATTTATGCCAAAAATAACCAAAGCCGTTTTTCCCGTAGCGGGCATGGGCACCCGCTTTCTGCCTGCCACCAAGGCCAGTCCCAAGGAAATGCTGCCAATCGTAGACAAGCCTTTGATTCAATACGCGGTGGAAGAAGCCACTGCGGCGGGCATCACCGAAATGATTTTTATCACCGGGCGCAACAAGCGTTCTATTGAAGACCATTTTGACAAAGCCTATGAAATGGAAGCGGAATTGGAAGCGCGTGGTAGAAACGATACTCTGAAAGTACTGCGCAGCATTGTGCCGAAAAATATGTCCTGTATTTATATCCGGCAACCGGAATCCCTGGGGCTGGGTCACGCCGTATTATGTGCGCGGCCTGCGGTGGGTAACGCGCCGTTCGCAGTGCTGCTGGCGGATGATCTGATAGACGGCGATGATCCATGTATCCGGCAAATGGCCCAACTGTATGAGGAAAACCGCTGCTCGATACTGGGCGTACAAAATATTGAGTTGAGAGATACGATGAATTATGGCATCGTAAAATACGAACCGGGAGAAAATGGACTGCACCAAATCACCGGCATTGTGGAAAAACCAAAACCAGAAAATGCACCCTCAACGTTGGGGGTGGTCGGGCGCTACATTCTCACCCCAAAAATTTTTTCGCATCTGGAGAAAGTTAAACCTGGTGCCGGTGGAGAAATCCAGCTTACCGATGGCATCGCCTCACTATTGCAGGAAGAACGAGTGCTGGCCTACGAGTTTTTCGGAATTCGTTACGATTGTGGAACCAAGCTCGGCTACCTCAAGGCCACCATTGCGCTGGCGCTTAAGCATCCTGAAGTGAGGGAAGAGTTTGCCGCCCATCTTGCACAAAACTGCCATATTCGTCGTGATATTCCTGCCAGTTAATGGCACATTAGAATCACATTCTTAGGTAAAATCCAACACTGCTGGTACTGATGCTCTCTTCCGATGAAGCGAAACGGCTACTTGATACGGCAGAGCTGATTTGCTCTGCTGATATCGTATCTGATGCCGTCAGATGTATGGCAGCGGATATCACTGCAGCATTATCGGATCGGTATCCCTTGGTGCTGAGCGTGATGGGTGGCGCAGTGGTATTTACCGGACAACTGCTGCCGCTACTGAGATTCCCGTTGGATTTCGATTATATTCACGCTTCCCGTTACCATAACGAAATTAACGGCGGCCAGATTGACTGGAAAGTGGTGCCCAAGGAAAATATACAGGGCCGGGTGGTACTGGTATTGGATGACATTCTCGACGAAGGTGTTACCTTGGCCGCGATCCGTGAACGGGTTATCGGAAATGGTGCGGCAGCCTTTTACAGCGCAGTTCTTGCCGACAAAGACATTGGCCGTTCCAAGCCTATCAGTGCGGATTTTATTGGTGTTGCACTACCGAATCGCTATGTGTTTGGCTTTGGTATGGATGTGCATGGTGCATGGCGGAACTTGCCTGCAATTTATGCAATGAAAGATTGAATCCGGTTTTTTTGATACATCTGATTTCTGAAAAGTATGATTGCAATCATTGGTGGTAACGGCATGACCCAGCTTGCCTGCCTTGAAATATCGCATCGGCAGATTATAAGAACACCCTATGGTGAGCCGTCCGGGCCGCTGACTTTCGGCAGAATCAACAACCATGAGATCGTATTTCTGGCACGCCATGGTTACGGTCACACCATCCCACCGCATGCGGTGAACTATCGCGCCAACCTGTGGGCGCTGCAATCACTCAAACCGGCACGGGTGATATCGGTTGCATCAGTGGGCGGCATTCGTGCCGATTTTACGCCCGGCACGATCGCGGTTCCTGACCAGATTATTGATTACACTCATGACCGAAAGTTTACCTATTTCGATGGTACTGACAAAGCGGTTACCCATATTGACTTTACCGAACCTTACTGCCAGATCACGCGTGAACGCCTGCTGGAAGCAGCAAAGCAGGCAAACGAGAAAATAATCGATGGCGGCATCTACGCAGCCACTCAGGGGCCGCGCCTCGAAAGCGCTGCTGAAATAAACCGGCTGGAACGGGATGGTGCCGATATGGTAGGTATGACCGGCATGCCGGAAGCGGCATTGGCGAAGGAACTTGGGTTGTGCTACGCGACCCTCGCGGTAGTAGCCAATTATGCGGCTGGACGGGGGACAAGTGCTCATGCCATTCGTCTGGAAGAGGTGCATACCATTCTGGAAAAAGCGATGGTCAGTGTTAGAAATATTCTTGAACAGCTGGTGGAACTCGATGGCGATTAGAACCGTTTTGAAAATGGGCGATCCACGTCTGCTAAAAGTGGCGGACAAAGTGGGGAAATTTGGTACCCCTGAACTCAATATGCTGATTCAGGACATGCACGATACCATGGAAGCACTGAATGGCGCGGGACTCGCAGCACCGCAGATTGGTGTCAGTCTGCAAGTAGTAATCTTCGGCGCAAAGCATAACCCGCGCTATCCCGATGCTGAAGAAGTGCCTTACACCGTGCTGGCAAATCCCTTGCTGACGCCGCTCGCACAAGAAATGGAACAGGACTGGGAGGGTTGCCTGAGCGTCCCGGGTCTGCGCGGTATGGTGCCGCGCTTTACCAGACTGCGCTACCAGGGACTTGATCAGTACGGCAAGCCCATAGACCGTAGTGTAGGTGGGTTTCATGCACGCGTGGTGCAGCATGAATGCGATCACCTGCAGGGCATACTCTATCCGATGCGCATTACCGATTTTCGCATGTTCGGTTTTACTGAGGTATTATTTCCAGGACAGACACCGATGGATGAGTGAGTGGACATTAAGGCTTCACCACTACCAGCACCACCACCGCAACCAGAATTATCACCGGGATTTCATTGAACCAGCGGTAATAAACGTGCCCATGCCGGTTACGGTCGTGTTTGAAATCAGCCAGCAATTTACCGCAGTAAAAGTGATAGGCAATCAGCACCGCTACCAGTGCCAGTTTGGCATGTAGCCAGCCGCCGGAAAAACCATAGCTCAACCAGAGCCACACACCGAATACGATGGTCAGCACCGCACCCGGCGTCATAATGCCATAGAAGAGTTTGCGCTCCATCACTTTGAAGCGCTCGATGCCGGGTTGGTCGTCGCTCATGGCATGGTAGACGAACAGGCGCGGCAAATAGAACAGTCCGGCAAACCAGGTGACCATGAAAATAATGTGTAGCGATTTTATCCAGAGCATTTAGTTTCCTTTCTATACGGAGACAATAGATTATTGCATCAAGCACCGCATAACACCTCGAGGGTGCTGCTGTCCATACTGCCGAAGTGAACTGCTGCCAGCACGGAGAAAGTGATGCGGAAGGCTGGGAGCTATATGGCCGGAAGCGTGTATGTTACCTTGGTTGCGTTGACCTTGACATAGCCGTGTTCCACGAGGGCCGCATATACGGCATCAACATCGGTAGCGCGTACACCTTTGCCTAATCTCGTTTGCATAGTATTCCGCAGGGATTTCTGAGTGCCGGGTCTTCCAGTTTTTCTTTTTACCAGGTCTTCTACCACGAGCTTGGTCATGTCATCGAGCGTGACGCGGGCGGGAGGCCGACTAGATTCGCCATCACTACAGATATCGTCCGAATCGACTGAGTTGGGGGTCTGACTAAAGCACGGCATTTTTTCGATAGAGCTTGAGCGTACGACCGATATCTTTCTTGCTTTCAGGTGCCGAATGAGCGAATCAAACCCCTTGTCTCCCGAAATAATATGAAAGTACCCTGTGGCATCAACTGCTGCCAGATTGCCAAGGTAGTAGGCAATGTGAAAATCAAGTGCGTTTACCCCGGATGCCTCGAGAATAATATATTCTGCATGGCCGCCCAATTCCTGCATTTCCAGAACAAGTTTGACCGGAAGTTTGGTATTCTTTAGGCCAAGAAATACTTTCACCCTGAAATTATCACCCTTCAGAAGGGTAAGCGACTTTACCGGAACATTTTCATAGTCTATCAAAACGTAGTTTGTCTTCAATTTATGACCTCAATGGGTAATATGTTATGACATTCAAAATAGTAGAATAAATTTGATCTTTTGTTCTTGATGGCAACAATACTCATGCCCATGACCACTTCATACTATCATTCAGATCAAACGGTCGCAGCGTGAGCGGCATTATATGAGCAATCTTGCTGAAAAATGAATGATCAACCGCCGGATTCGGGTAGCGGATTCAAGGTTAAGCAATGGTATTGCGAGAAGAATTAAATTACATGAAAATGATTAAAACACGCGCAGCGGTCGCCTGGGGGCCGGGTCAGCCTTTGCGCATTGAACAAGTCGACCTGATGCCGCCGCAAAAAGGCGAGGTGCTGGTGCGAATTGTGGCCACGGGTGTATGCCATACCGATGCCTACACACTTTCCGGGAAAGATCCTGAAGGCAGGTTTCCCACGATTCTCGGTCACGAAGGCGGTGGGATTGTCGAGGCTCTGGGCGAGGGGGTAACCAGTGTGGCCGTGGGCGATCATGTAATTCCGCTGTATACTCCGGAATGCGGCGAGTGCAAGTTCTGCAAATCAGGCAAGACTAACTTGTGCCAGGCGATTCGCTCAACCCAAGGACAGGGATTGATGCCTGATGGCACCACGCGTTTCTCCAAGGATGGAAAACCTATCTATCATTACATGGGCACTTCTACTTTCTCCGAGTATACCGTCATCCCTGAAATTTCCCTGGCAAAAATCAATAAAGAAGCGCCGCTGGAGAAGGTCTGCCTACTTGGCTGCGGCGTAACGACTGGCATGGGCGCCGTTGCCAACACCGCAAAAGTAAAGGAAGGCGATACCGTAGCAGTCTTCGGCCTCGGCGGTATCGGTCTGGCTGTAATCATCGGCGCAGTCATGGCCAAAGCCGGACGCATTATTGCGATCGATATCAATCCCGGAAAATTCGAAGTTGCCCGTCAACTGGGCGCCACTGATGTGGTGAACCCCAAGGACTACACCAAACCAATTCAGGATGTGATTGTCGAAATGACCGGCGGCGGTGTGGACTTTTCCTTTGAATGCATCGGTAGCGTCAAAGTGATGCGTTCAGCGCTGGAGTGCTGCCATAAGGGGTGGGGCGAATCGGTGATTATTGGCGTTGCCGGTGCCGGTGAGGAGATCTGCACCCGCCCATTCCAGTTGGTGACCGGACGGGTATGGCGCGGCTCGGCGTTTGGCGGAGTGAAGGGGCGCACTGAACTACCGAGCTATGTGCAGCGCTATCTGAACGGTGAATTTGAACTCGATACCTTCATCACCCACACCATGGGACTGGAGCAGATCAACCAAGCATTTGACCTGATGCACGCAGGTAAATCCATCCGCACGGTGATCCATTTTGAAAAGTAATTTTGATTTCACACCAAGGATGAATTGGTAGAAGCGATCTCCAGATCGCGACTTACCGAGTATGTCGCAGCATGAAAACCGCTTCTACAAAGGCTTGAGCGCACGATTGAAAAGAGGTGTCTTAGAATTGGAATAAGTTATAGTAACTCCAATTTGATCCGGTAGTCTGTGTCGTGCCAGGAATGATTGTCATACGCTAAAAACAAAAAAGCTATAAAGGATCTGTTAGCCCCGTAGTAATATCCACTTTATTTATTGACCGAAAATGGCGCATCGTTTACAGTTGCTCCTTTTGAAGATAGGGTGCCCATAATGAAACGATCAGCAATGGTAAAATTAATTGCCGGAAGCCTGCTTCTGGCAATTTCCAGTGTAGCGCAGGCTCAGGCGGGTGGCGACGCAGCAGCGGGCAAGCAAAAGGCTTCCATGTGTGTAGGCTGTCACGAAATAGAAGGGTATCGTACCGCCTTTCCCACGGTTTACAACGTGCCAAAACTCAGAGGGCAACACGCCGTGTACCTGGGCAAGGCGCTAGAAGCATACAAAGCGGGTAATCGTAGCCATCCTAGCATGGATGCCATCGCAACTACCCTTTCCGCGCAGGATATACAGGATCTGGTTGCCTATTACACCAGCGGCGGAAAATAATTTCATCATTTAATGTAAGGAAATTATCATGAAAAAAATCGTCATTGCAGCAATGAGCGGTGCATTGCTGTTGATTTCTGGACAGGGAATGGCAGCTGATATCGAAGCTGGCAAGAAGAAGGCCGGGGAAACCTGCGCTGCTTGTCATGGGGCCGATGGCAATAGCCTTGCCCCAAATTTTCCTAAGCTCGGCGGCCAACACTCGAGCTATCTGGCAAAAGCCTTGAGCGACTATAAATCGGGCGCTCGCAAGGACGCCATTATGGCTGGCATGGCCGCAACTCTAAGTAAGGCAGATATTGAAAATCTGGCGGCCTATTATGCCACTCAATCCGGCCTGAGAACCAGGTAGTATGGCTTGAAAAACGGTTGGGAGATTTTTCCAGCCAGTTAGAATCAAGCAAAAACGGGACATATGCGTCCCGTTTTTTTATTGCTCACTGATTAATTCCCCCTCCTGTCCAGGCAATTAAAATAGATCGTAGCATCCGGCGCTGACTGGCTACGTTGCGATTGCCAAATCATTTCCGCAAGACATTCCATGATTTGATGCATGGCGTCGTGCTCGCTCCCGGTTTTTTTCAGCAGACGCTCAAAATGAGCACATATTCCTACCGGCTGGTCTATGGAAAGCTGCTCCTTGATGGCAACATGCATGCTCATGTGCAGAAAAGGGTTAGCATCTCCCATTTCAGGCAGGTAATCCTTATCACGATAGCGATCCACGTCAGTGAGTATGCCTTGGTATTCCGGATGCAACAGGATGACCTCCAGCGTCATGTCTTCCATACCGGAAAGGATCTCACGCTGGCAGTATTTGCGCCAGGTGTCGAAAAAAAACTGTCGTGCCTGGTCTCTTGAAGGGTTAAACATTCCGGATGCCAATCTCTAAATAGAATGATTCTTCAGGACTTTCCCCTTGAATTCACATAAATCATTAATACTGCATACAGTACATTCCGGCTTCCGTGCCTTGCACACATAGCGTCCGTGCAGAATCAGCCAGTGGTGGGCATCGTGATGGAATTCCTGCGGTATGAACTTCAGAAGCTTTAATTCCACTTCCAGTACATTTTTTCCTGGCGCAATGCCAGTGCGGTTGGCAACCCGGAAAATATGCGTATCCACCGCAATGGTGGGTTCGCCAAACGCGGTATTCAACATCACGTTGGCAGTCTTGCGCCCTACACCAGGAAGCTTTTCTAGCTGATCGCGAATCTGTGGCACTTGGCTGCCATGATGCTGAATCAGCAGCTTGCAGGTGGCCAAAATGTTCTTCGCCTTGGTTTTAAATAGTCCGATGCTCTTGATGGCGTCGCGCAATCCGGCTTCCCCCAGAGCAAGAATCTTTTCCGGCCTGTTCGCTTGGGGGAACAGTTTCCTGGTTGCCAGATTCACACTTCTGTCAGTGGCTTGAGCGGAAAGCACCACTGCCACCAGCAACTCGAATGGTGTGCTGTATTCCAACTCGGTTGTGGGATGAGGGTTAGCCGCTTTAAAGCGGGTAAAGATTTCACGACGTTTGGTTAGATTCATGAATTAGGTAAAGAGATATTCAGCTACGGATTAACCTGGTTGTTTTTCTTCGGCTATCTGATCAGTCCGCCATAGTACATTTCAGCACCGCCAGAATTGCAGCTTTCCTGGGATCGTTGGTTGCTATTCCAGTTTTTTGCGCAAGCTTTTCTCCCTGCCCCCGTTTCTCATACTCAAGTCTTTCCAGCCTGGAATGGTAGCGCACACGCGCACGGTCAGCCGCCTTCTTTTTCACCTTGTTCTCGCGCATCAACCGATCGTCGCTAGCAATACAAGACTCGCATTCTGCACCACAGATTTGTTTCCCGACCGGGATCATGCTGATGCAATCCACTGGGCAAGGTGCAATGCAGAGTTCACAGCCAGTACATTCAACGGCGATCACAGTGTGCATCTGCTTGGCGGCTCCGATAATGGCATCCACCGGACAAGCCTCGATGCAAAACGCACAGCCGATGCAGATCTGCTCATCTATCAGCGCCACTGCCTTAGGTTTTGGCACACCATGTGCGGCATTCAGCGGCATTGGCCTGACACCCAGTAAATCGGCCAATTTCTGGATGCCTGCTTCGTCACCTGGTGGGCACTGATTGATATCCGCATCCCCTTCCGCAATCGCTGCCGCATAAGGCCTACAGCCAGAGAAACCACATTGACGGCACTGGGTTTGCGGCAAAACAGCGTCTATTTTTGCTATCAGCAGATTTTTTCTCATCCAAAGCCTGAGTACAGACAAACCGACATTACGCCGAGGATAACAATAGGGTCAAAAGTGCAAATTATCGCTGTTTCAGTCCGCAGCATCAACGGCAGCACGAGTTTATCCGGCTATGGCGGGGTTTTATCTCCTGCCTGCACATAAAGTTTCTCTGGTGCACACGCTGCCTGTACTGCCTCGCGCACCAAATCGGGGCCACGATAAATCAGG
The DNA here is from genome assembly GCA_009886095.1 of Nitrosomonadales bacterium. GTDB lineage: Bacteria > Pseudomonadota > Gammaproteobacteria > Burkholderiales > Nitrosomonadaceae > VFJL01. The sequence goes on from VFJL01000002.1 coordinate 54,143, forward strand.
CCAGTATAAATTTGCACCAAGCTTGCGCCCGCATCCATTTTTTCCTTTGCATCCGCCGCACACATAATGCCACCCACGCCGATGATAGGCAGCGCTCCTTGCAGCGCGGCATGTAATTGGCGGATAACCGTTGTGGCACGTTGCGTGAGTGGTGCACCGCTCAATCCACCAACTTCACGCGCATGCGGCAGTGCTTCCACACCGGCCCGCGAGAGAGTGGTGTTGGTAGCAATGACACCGTCAATCTGGTGCTTCATCAGCAGTGTGGCGATAGCTTCAATTTGCAGTGATTCCAGATCAGGAGCAATTTTCACCGCCAGTGGTGTGTATCTACCATGTTTATCAGCGAGTTTTTTTTGTTCCGTTCTCAGCACACCCAGCAGATGATCAAGCTCTGCGGCATTTTGTAATTGCCGCAGATTAAAGGTGTTGGGAGAGGAAATGTTGATCACAACATAGCTGGCGTAAGCGTAAACTTCGCGTAGGCAAACCAAATAATCATCAACGGCTCTTGCCACCGGAGTATCGAAGTTCTTGCCGATATTGATGCCAAGTATGCCCCGGTAATTTGAACATTTGACATTCGCTACCAGTTTGTCCACACCGTGATTATTAAAACCCAGACGGTTGATGATAGCGTTGGCCTGCGGGAGGCGAAACAAACGTGGCTGCGGATTTCCCGGTTGGGGAAAGGGTGTAACCGTGCCTATCTCGATGAAGCCGAAACCGAGTGCGGCAAGTGCATCAATGTGATCACCGTTCTTATCCAGGCCAGCGGCCAGGCCTACTGGGTTGGGGAAATCAAGACCCATGACATTGCGCGGCTTGCAGGCAAACGGATGGCCCGGAAGCAGTCCCAGTCGGTGAGCTTTCTCGATTGCATTAAACGTGACGCAGTGTGCGGTTTCAGGGTCGAGACTGAATAACAGCGGGCGGAGCAGAGAATAGAGCATGGGCTGATTTTAACCTGAAAAAGGGGTGGCGATGCATGAAGGATGTAGAGTTGGCCTGACGTGGGAGAATTAAGCACACCACTCATCAAGTTTGTCGCTCCATGGTAAATTGAACCCAGATAATCCATTAGGACGCGTGACAACAGTGAGGCCTCGTGCGAGGCAGTTTTGCTGGTTTGCTGGTTGGGAAAAATCCATAGCGGGTCTACGGATGCCGGGCAAGCGGCGAAAATGGCTGCAAACCGATCCCACCAGCACTTACATAGGCTCGGAGAACCGCCTAATGAATTATCTGGGTTGAATAAAGCCAGCATCCGGTGCCTGCTTATTGTCTGAATCTGGTTTATTTTTTGTTCTGACTGAATTATCCCAGCCCGGATCTGATAACGTGTGATTCACTGTTTCCCACATCAATCACAGGCAGCAGGTTTATGAGCGTCTCCAAAAATTTAAAATTCCAAACATGACGGGGCGAGAACAAGAAATGTAAACGCAGTGTATGGCAGATATGTAAGGAAACATTTTTTATGAGTGACAAAATATTGTGATGAAATCCAGATTTTTAGAGATGCCCTTATGAGAGTATCCACTTTCTCTCTTACCTTGGCTCTTCTCGCGCTTGGCCTGACAACAAGCGTGTATAGCCATGCCGCTGCACCCGGATGGAATTCGCTCCGCCAGCAGGTTGATTCGCTATATCAACAAGGACAATATACACGCGCGACAGAGGTGGCGAAACAAGCTCTGCAAGTAGCCGAACAAGCCCTTGGTCCAGACCATCCTGATGTGGCTGCAAGTCTGAATAGTCTGGCACTGCTATATAGTGCCCAAGCGCAGTATGTGCAAGCCGAGCCGCTGTACAAACGTGCGTTGGCGATTGATGAGAAGGCTCACGGCCCAGATCATCCTGATGTAGCCGCGAGTCTAAACAACCTGGCGCAACTGTATTATGCTCAGGGGCAGTATGCGCAAGCTGAGCCGCTACATAAGCGTGCGCTGGCAATTCTGGAGAAAATCTTCGGCCCGGAACATCCTAATGTGGCTATAAGCCTAAACAATCTGGCACTGCTCTACAACGCGCAACAACAGTATGCGCAGGCCGAGCCGCTGTATAAGCGCGTCCTGGCAATCTCGCAGAAAACATTGGGTCCGGAACACCCGAATGTAGCGCTAGGCCTGAATAATCTGGCGGGATTGTACAGAGACCAGGGGAAATACCCCAATGCTGAACCGCTGTTCAGACGTGCACTGGCAATTTCTGAAAAGGCGTTCAGTCCGGATCATCCCAATGTAGCCACTGGCCTTGAAAATCTGGCGCAACTGTATCGAGACATTGGTTATGCCAACAAAGCAGAGCCCTTGGAAAAACGCGCAGCAGCGATACGAGCGATGCGGCGATAAGCTCTGGCAAATATTGTGGTATTTTTAGTTATCAATAGATGACTGCTCATAGTCTGTCCCGTTACTGTCAAGTACCCGCCATTGCCCGCTGATCAAGCCTTGCAATGGCTGAAAATTAGCCTTGTAGCTCATTTTCCGATTTTGCTTGACCCAGTAACCAAGATAAAGATAAGGCAACCCAAGCACACGGCATTGTTGTATCTGCCACAGGATGTTGTGAGTACCAAAGCTTGCACCCGATATATCCGGATCGAAAAAAGTATAGACCGAGGATATACCATCAGGTAGCTCATCAACAATACTGACCATGCGCAATTGCCCGTTTTCATAGAACTCAATCAGTCTTGAATTGACATTACTCTGCAGCAAGAAATGGCGGTATTGCTCGCGACTGTCACAATCCATGCCACCGCCACAATGACGCTGTACCTGATAACGCAGATAGAGCGCATAGTGATCCGGGTGGTAGTGTAGTTCGTGCTGTATTGCAACCAGGTGCTGGTGACGTTTCCCGACTCGGAGTTGGCTGCGGGTGGGAGTGAATTCGTCAACAATAATTCGCACCGGCACACAGGCGCGACAGTGATTACAATCGGGACGGTAGGTGAAGGCACCACTGCGGCGAAAACCAGCCTGCACCAGCTCGCTATAGGCATTAGTATCGATCAGATGGCTGGGGGTTGCCACTTGGGAGCGTGCCAGTTTTTCCGGTAGATAACTGCACGGATAAGATGCGGTGGTGTAGAACTGCAACACCAATGCGGGAAGGTCATTCAACCGGCTCATGATCAAAACACCATTTCTGAACTCGTTCGGGGTAGTTTACCAATTCTCTTAATTTTTGACTAAATTCTGTACGAGGGATTTCGCGCGCACCAAAGGAAGCGAGATGCGCGGTTTTCATCTGGCAGTCGATCATGCCAAAATCCCAGTATTGCAGTTGTCTAACTAGATGCACAAATGCGATTTTGGAAGCATCAGGAATGCGGGAAAACATTGATTCACCAAAAAACATCTTTCCTTGACTGACGCCATATAGCCCCCCCATCAGCTCACCATCTACCCAGGTTTCGACTGAATGGGCCAATCCCATTTCGTGCAGCACAAGGTAGGCTGAAATTATCTCGGGGTGTATCCAAGTACCGGATTGCCCCTTGCGTGGCGCAGCGCAAGCCTGCATGACCTGGCTGAAGGCACTATCTATGCGGATTTCATAATTGCCCTTGTTCAGAACTTTATTCAGCGAGTGAGAAATTCTAAGCTCACTGGGTAACAGTACCATGCGTGGATCGGGGCTCCACCAAAGAATCGGTTCACCAGCACTAAACCAGGGAAATATCCCACGGCGATAAGCCTCGATCAGGCGTTCTGGCGAAAGGTCACCACCAGCGGCAAGCAGGCCGTTGGGTTTGGTAAGTGCGGCTTCCAACGGCGGGAACGGCGCGTGAGGAGTTAACCATGGAAGCATCAGACAAGAATTGAACAGTAGCTGATAAAATGCCCGTCACACTTGGTATGAATGGGGAAAAAATAACTCAATTTCATTACTTGCATTTTTACAATACGGATATTAAGATACGTACATCTTTTACTATTCAGGAAGATCGCTCACCATTGGGTGATTGAAGGCTTACTCGTCTGCAACTAGGGCACGAAAATTAGTTAGCGATGATAAACTTATGGTAGCGGTATAACTTATCGTCTCTGGTTCGAATTATACCGAAACACTGCGTGGCGCTCACGCACTTCCCATTCAATGATAAATTTAATCTGAACTCAATCGCCGCTTCGCATACTCTTCCACCATGAACAGAAATAGAGTAACCCGATGATCCTATCCCGTACCACCCAATATGCCATTCAGGCACTTGTTTACATGGCTACGCAGCCTCGCGGCGTGGCAGTGTTGAATCGTACCATTGCCGAGAATTTGGGAGCGCCGCCCACCTATCTGGCCAAGGTGCTACAGAACCTGTGCAAGGGCAACCTGCTGTACTCTTACCGCGGCAAACAAGGTGGCTTCTGCCTGCGGGAAGATGGCGAGAAAATCTCCTTGATGCAGATCGTCATCATTACCGAAGGCCCTGGATTTACTGAGGATTGCGTGCTGGGACTCAAGATCTGCAGTGATAAGGTACCCTGCCCGATGCATACAAAGTGGTTTCCAATCAAGCAGGAAATCGTAAGGCTGCTAAAAGATCAGACCTTGGATATTCTCGCTGCCGCAGTAATGAGCGGCAAATATCAGCTGACCGACTTACCCGCCGCCACCTTTAGTGGGCTAAAGCTACGCACATAATCCCGGTTTATAACGCAAGCTATCTGATAGTGCACTAAACCATTCAGCCCCCTCGGGTTCCCCCTTCCCAAGGCTGATCCATTGTAGCTCCTACCTCTACCTGCCAACCAGCGAGATTGATCCTCGCGAACTCCTCCAAAAAATTGTTGACATTCGTTTCTAGCCGCGCGTAACATCAGCCATATTGAGATATAGATAGCTTGTTATCTCTTTTGATAGCCCACCGAAAGATGGGAATATCATGAAAAAACTGCAATTCGCTGTCTTGTTTAGAGTTTACCTGCTTGTTTCTACCGCAGCCATGGCTGAAACAGCGCCCGATAAAACAAAGTTTGATAATAAGTATGGAGGAAAGTTAAATGAAATATTTTCTTGATAAAACACGATTGGCCATCCGTGTTGCTGCCGGTTCACTCGTTATTGTCATGACAACGGTTGCACCATCGGCTTCGGCTCAGGATACAAGAACCCAGGCTCTGGAACGGGCACTCAAACAAATGGAAGCTCAATTGAAAGTTCTCCAGAGTGAGTTGAACCAAGTCAAATCCGAATCTGCCCGGGAAGCACAGAAGGTCATGGCGATCGAGGAAAAAACGATAAAGATCGAAGAGAAGGCGTCGAGAGCTAAAGAATATACGAGGACAGCCCAAGAAAAAGCGGAGCATGCCATAGAAATGGCGGATATTCTGGAAAAGCAGGTCGGTCACAAGAGTCACATGCTGTTCTTCCGTGGTGGCTTTGCGCACGCCGATCATAGCCGTAACGGCGTATCCATACTAAGCAGCGGTGCCGGCGTCGGAGGGGGGGTAGCAGATAAGAATGCGTGGTATGTCGGCGCAGGCTTTGACTGGGGCCTGACCAAAGATGCCTGGGGCCTGTCGCCCAAGACCAGCGTCATGTCTGAATTGATGTTCGAGTACAAGGAATACGGCTCCACCGTAGTCGGCAATAATCTTACCGCTTCTAATGGCGTACATGTCAGCCAGCTTACTCTGGCTGCATCGCCGAAAATCAAATTTTTCGAAGGTAGTCGGTTCAGACCTTGGGTTATCCCTGTCGGTCTAGCCATCCATGTGATCAGCCCGCCGTCTTCGTCCATCACGGTATTGACACCGGGGGTCATGTTTGCGGGCGGTGCCGATTACAGAATCTGGAAAGACTTCCATGTCGGCGTTGATGCGCGTTATCACCTGACCAGCGGCAGAAACGACGGCATCAAAATCGATGGCCTGACTGCCGGTGGTTACCTCGGGATCGGTTTCTAAAGATATCGACTGATGCGGACAAGAGGAGAGCGTAAAGCCAAACTATCGAAATAAGCCCGCTATGCAGGTTATATTTCCCTCTCCTTCTGGCTGCTATTTTTTTCCAATGTTGATCTGAATGGTTTTGACGTAGCAGTAACCAAGAGCCTATATTCAGTTTCGTCCTGAAGAAGTTATATATCGACAGCGACATAAAGAATGATCTTGGTGTGATGGCAAGCCCAATCCGCCGGTCATTAACATCGGTTTCAACTACAGATTCTGGAAGTTCAGTATATGTTTATAGACTTGTAGCGAAAAAGGAGTTTTGTGTTATTGTGGTGCCAGTTGTCTATTTTTAACCCAAGGGAGAAACCATGAAAAATTTGTTAGCAATCATTGTCACAATGTTCGTATTTAGCAGTAGCGCTTATGCGTATGTCAACATCAACACCGCCACTCAGGCTGAACTTGAAACCCTGAAAACATCCGGCATTACCTCCAGCAAAGCCAAAGCGATCATTGACTATCGCACCAAGGCCGGCTCGTTCAAAACTGTTGATGACATTGAAAAAGTCGAAGGCGTCAACAACAAGACTGTGAATATGGAGCAACTCCGTAGAGATATTTCGGTCACCGGCCCCACCGTACTAAAGAAAGTAGCCCCACCTGCCGTCAAGTAATTTTAATTCCAGTTCGAAAGTGAAGCGAGGCGATGACGAACGAACGCCGCGGATAGTATGGCAAAGCACGAGTGAGGGTATCGACGAAGTGTCACTAATGAAATGAAATTGGAGTAAGGAAACACAGTTCCAGCAAAACCCCGGTTTAATCCGGGGTTTTTGTTTGCGCTAAAGCTTATCACCAACTTCTCAATCTCGACCGTATCTACGACAATTGGATCGATTCGTTCTATAATGAAAATAATTTGACGGGACTTGGTTCTAAGGTGTTTCAGCATTTTTGGATACCCAACATACTGGGCAAACAATCTTAATTTATGGAAACGCTCTATTGAGAGCACCTTGCTCGTTCTCGCTACCAACGTGATCCTTGCGAGCTTCATTGGTTGCGTGAGAAGATTTCCTCTCTATCTCTGCCATAGATTGTTGAAGTGGCCAAAGGGCACCTCTAAAAATTTAAAGTTCCAGACAAAGACAAAATGGGAATAAGAAATATAGCCGCGGCATCTGGCTGATATGTAAGGAAACATTTTTGTGAGCAACGAAGTATCGTGACAAAATCTAGATTTTTAGAGAGTCCTTGTGATTTATGATTTGCCAATCGCTCCTGGTACGGCTATACATGTTATGGCTAGTCATGGTTCGTTTACCCTATAATCATTGGGTACTAATAAGATCCTTGCGATCACACTGCTCTTGGAAATTGAGGGAGAACGGTAACCGGTTTACAATAGCGAACATGCAGTTAACTCATCCATGCAAAGCGTCAACCTGACCCACCATTTCTTGATCGCCATGCCGGCCATGGCTGATCCTTCTTTTGCCAAGACTCTCACCTATATCTGCGAACACAACGAGCAAGGCGCATTGGGCCTGGTGGTCAACCGGCCCACTGAGCTGACACTGGAGGACATGCTTGACCAGCTTGGCATTCCTTATGCCAACCTACCCCTTAAAGAATTACCCGTATTATTTGGTGGGCCGGTACAACTGGATCGTGGCTTCGTGCTGCATCAACCAGCAGATGGCTGGCAATCCACCATGACGGTAAATCATGAAGTGGGACTTACTACCTCCCTTGATATCCTGCAGGCGATCGCGAACGGAAAAGGCCCCCGGCAGGCATTGGTAACACTAGGCTACTCGGGATGGGCACCCGGTCAGATTGAGCATGAACTTGCCCAGAATGCCTGGCTCACTGTGCCCGCATCGCCCAGCATCATGTTCGAGCTGCCATCCGAACAACGACTGGCTGCAGCAATACAATTGCTGGGAATTGACTTCTTCAGCCTGTCAGATGAGGTAGGACATTCTTGAGAACAGTGTTGAACATTAATCGTACCTCTAAAAAATCCAAATTTTGTCACGACACTTCGTTGCTCACAAACTGCGTCTACATTTTTTGTTCCCGCCTCATCTTGTCTAGAACTTTGAATTTTTAAAGATGCTCTATTCTGTTCATGCAAAATCAGGCAAATCAACACCTGGCGCTTGACTCCCATCGCGCTCCTACGGGGACGGTGATAGCTTTCGATTTCGGCGAAAAACGCATCGGCGTGGCGGTAGGTGATCTGGAGTTAGGTTTGGCGCATCCTCTCGCCATAGTGAGCGATGTAATTACTGAGCGACGTTTTGACGCCATCGCCAAACTGATTGAAGAATGGCAGCCGGTGCTATTGGTAGTGGGGTTACCCACGCATGCCAACGGCACGGAGCACGAACTGACCCGTCTGAGCCGACGTTTCGCACGCCGCCTGGAAGGTCGCTTTGGTATCAAAACTACGCTGGTGGATGAGCGTTATACTTCCCTTACTGCCAGCACCGCGCTACGGGAAGCAGGTATCAGCGGAAAAAAACAGAAGCCGCTATTGGATCAAGTGGCTGCACAGCAGATATTGCAATCTTATTTTGATGGACACTATGCACTTGCCTAACGCAGAACAATTGCTTGCTGACCTGACCGGGAGAATACGGCCTGAGATTTCCAGCAATACCGCACTGGTGGGTATTCATACCGGTGGAGTATGGCTGGCAGAGCGACTGCACCAGAATTTGGAACTCACGCTCCCCTTAGGCACCCTGGATGTTTCATTCTATCGCGACGATTTTGGCCAAATCGGTCTACACCCCCAGGTCAAGCCTTCGGATATCCCATTCGAAGTAGAAGGCAATCACATCATCCTGGTGGACGATGTTCTCTACACTGGGCGCACCATTCGCGCCGCCATCAACGAGCTGTTCGACTACGGTCGCCCGGCCAGTATCCGCCTGGCTACATTGATAGATCGGGGTGGCAGAGAAATGCCTATTGCCGCCCAGTATGTTGGTGCGACGCTTACCTTGCCAGCGAATAAAATGCTGGCGCTGGAACGGAATAATGATGGAAAATTGAGCCTGAGCCTGTATGACAAAAGCCCTCTGGGACAATGAATAATAATCCACAGCTAAATAAAAATGGCGAGTTGCAACACCTTCTCACCACTGAGGGGTTACCAGCTTCCATTCTGCTGAACATACTCGACACCGCCGAATCCTTTGTCGGTGTCACTGAGCGTGACATTAAGAAAGTCCCTCTACTGCGTGGAAAATCTATATTCAACCTGTTCTTTGAACCTAGCACCCGTACCCGCACTACATTCGAGATCGCCGCTAAACGCCTGTCAGCGGATGTAGTCAATCTCAACATCGCCGCTTCCTCCCAGTCCAAAGGGGAAACGCTGCTGGACACGGTGGATAATCTCTCGGCCATGCATGCCGATATGTTTATCGTACGACATTCACAAAGCGGCGCGGCACATTTGATAGCACGGCATGTACGGCCCGAGATTCACGTTATCAACGCTGGCGACGGACGTCACGCGCACCCCACCCAGGCGTTGCTCGATATGTTCACCATTCGCCACTATAAACACGATTTCCATAATCTGCGTGTAGCTATCGTCGGCGATATCCTGCACTCACGGGTAGCACGCTCGCAAATTCATGCACTGACCACGCTGGGCGTGCCGGAGGTACGGGTCATCGCACCTAAAACCCTGCTGCCCACCAAGGTCGAGCGCCTTGGGGTTCATGTTTATCATGACATGGCACAGGGGTTAAAAGACGTCGATGTTTTACTGATGCTGCGTTTACAAAATGAACGCATGCTGGGCGCACGCCTCCCCAGTGCTGAGGAATATTTCAAGTATTATGGACTTACACAGGAAAAACTGGCACTTGCCAGGCACGACGCCATCGTACTGCACCCCGGCCCGATGAACCGCGGCATTGAAATTGATTCCGCTGTGGCCGATGGCAAACAGTCCGTGATACTGCCGCAAGTAACATTCGGTATTGCGGTGCGGATGGCGGTAATGTCAATCCTGGCGGGAAACTAAAGAGTCATATGAAAATCCAGATTAAAAATGGACACCTGATTGATCCGAAGAACGGTATTGATGCTGTCATGGACGTGTTCATCGCTGCCGGGAAAATTGTTGCGACGGGCGCCATACCAAACGGCTTCCAGGTTAATCGTGTGATAGATGCGGAAGGGTTAGTGGTATGTCCTGGCCTGGTGGATCTGTCAGCGCGACTGCGTGAGCCGGGCTTTGAATACAAAGCTACGCTCGAATCGGAGATGGATGCGGCGGTAGCCGGTGGTATCACTAGCCTGGCATGCCCCCCTGATACCGATCCGCCACTGGACGAACCGGGATTGGTGGAAATGCTCAAGCACCGCGCCAGGAGCCTCAATCAGGCTCGCGTCTATCCCATCGGTGCACTTACTCAAGGCTTGAAGGGTGAGCGATTAACGGAAATGGCCGAATTGCGCGATGCAGGTTGCGTCGCTTTCGGTCAGACTGATGCGCCATTCACTAACACCCTGGTAATGATGCAGGCTATGCAGTACGCCGCTACCTTCGGTTTCAGCGTATGGCTGCGCCCTCAGGATGTGAGCCTCGCCAATAAAGGCGTAGCCCACGATGGTGAAGTGGCAACCCGATTGGGCCTGCCGGCAATTCCCGTATGTGCAGAGACTATCGCTTTATCGAATATCACTTTGCTGGCAAGAGAAACCGGCGCCAAAATACATTTATGCCGGATGTCCAGCGCGGAAGGCATCGCCATGGTACGTGCGGCTAGACAGCAGGGTCTGTCCATCACCTGCGATGTGGCAATCAACCACCTGCATCTATCTGAAATGGATATTGGCTTCTTCGATTCGAATTGCCATCTTGTACCACCGCTACGCGGATTGAGTGATCGCGATGCGCTACGTGCCGGTCTGATGGACGGCACCATAGACGCGGTCTGCTCCGACCATACGCCAGTGGATGAAGATGCCAAGCTGTTGCCTTTCGGTGAAGCCGAGATCGGCGCCACTGGTCTGGAATTACTGCTGCCGCTTACTTTAAAGTGGGCACAGGAAATGAAAATACCCCTGTCTACGGCGCTGGCTAAAATTACCGTGGAACCTGCCAGAATACTTGGCGTGGATGCCGGTCATCTATCTGCGGGTATCGCTGCCGACCTGTGCATTTTCGATCCCAACCAATATTGGAAAGTGGAGGCAACAGCGCTTAAAAGCCAAGGCAAAAACACACCATTTCTGGGTATGGAGCTACAGGGAAAAGTACGCTACACGCTGGTAGATGGTAACATCGTGCATGAAAATCAGACCTAAACCTGAAGCACACATGCACGCCTGTAGCCGATACACCAAAGGAACCCCTTAAGTAAGTCATGCACGGACTCGACGAAGGATACGTTCAGCGCAATACCACTAGCCCGGATCAACATGACCAACCCACTACTTGATTTTTCCGGATTACCACGCTTTGCGAATATTCGGATCGAACATATCACCCCGGCGATGGAACAGTTGTTGGCCAATGGTCGCACGACTATCGAACAGGTACGCAGCGATGATGTCGCGCCGACCTGGCAGAATTTCGTGCAATCGATGGAGAATGTCAACGAATGCTTGTCTCGCGCCTGGGGGCAGGTATCGCACTTGAACGCGGTGATGAACAGCCCGGAATTGCGCGAGGTTTATAATGCAAATCTGCCATTGGTCACCCAATATTTTGCTGAGCTGGCACAAGATCAGGTGCTGTTTGAAAAATTCAAACAGCTACGTAATAGTCCGGAATTTGAGAGCCTGAGCCATGCCAGAAAAAAGATAATCGAAAACGAATTGCGCGATTTTCGCTTAGGTGGAGCAGAATTACCACCTGAGAGAAAAGAACGTTTTCTCCGTATTCAGGAAGAATTATCTGCACTCTCTGCCAGATTCAGCGACAACCTGCTGGATGCAACCAATAGTTTTGCACTGCTTGTCGATGATGCCGATGAAGTGTCCGGTATTCCGGATGATGTGCTGCAGACAGCCAGGGAAACTGCCGAGCGAGATGGCGTTCCAGGCTGGAAATTCACGCTGCATGCACCTTCCTATCAGCCGGTCATGCAATACGCTGACTCCCGTGCACTGCGCGAGAAAATATATTGCGCCTATTCCACCCGTGCCAGTGAGATTGGCACACCTGCCCCACCCTCCGATAACGTGGCGGACTGGGACAACACCCCGCTTATCAGCAAGATCCTCGCATTGCGCCAAGAGGAAGCACGACTACTTGGGTTCGATTGTTATGCCGAGGTATCGCTAGCAACAAAAATGGCTACTACGCCAAAGCAGGTGCTGGATTTTCTTGGCGAGCTTGCCGTTAAAGCCAAGCCTTACGCTGAGCACGATCTGCAAGAGTTACGCCAATTTGCTGCAGACAAACTGAAACTGGAGAATCTGGAGTCATGGGATTTGACCTATGCCAGCGAAAAGCTGCGCCTTGAGCGCTACGCATTCTCCGACCAGGAAGTGAAGCAGTACTTCCCTGAAACCAAGGTGCTGCCGGGCATGTTCAAACTGGTGGAGCATCTTTACGGCATCACCATTGTGCCAGCCGAGGGATCAGCCGGCATCCAACTCTGGCACCCTGATGTGAAATTTTTCAATCTCAGTGACGCCGAAGGAAAGTTGATCGGACAATTTTATATTGATCTTTACGCGCGCCCCAGCAAGCGCGGCGGCGCATGGATGGACGATGCCATTTCCCGCCGCCGCATTGAAGTTGAAGGAAGCAACGAGCATCGCGTGCAGATACCGGTAGCCCACCTTACCTGCAATTTCGCTGCACCCGTCAACCTCAATGGACAGATCCGTCCCGCCCTGTTCACTCATGATGAAGTCATAACTTTATTTCACGAATTCGGTCACGGCCTACACCACCTGCTCACTCAGGTAGAAGATTTGGGCGTGTCGGGCATCAACGGAGTGGAATGGGATGCAGTGGAACTGCCCAGCCAGTTTATGGAAAACTTCTGCTGGGAATGGGAAGTGCTGGCTGATATGACACAGCATGTAGATAACGGCATGCCTCTGCCACAGGAGTTATTCGATAAGATGCTGGCAGCGAAGAATTTTCAAAGCGGCCTCCAGACCCTCCGTCAGATAGAATTTTCTCTATTCGACATGCATCTGCATTTTGCCTTTGATCCGGATAGTGAGAAAACAGTGCTGCAATTGCTGGATGAGATTCGTAAGCAAGTTGCGGTTATTTTTCCACCAGAATTCAATCGCTTTCCCAACAGTTTTTCGCATATCTTCGCGGGTGGCTATGCAGCGGGTTATTACAGCTACAAGTGGGCGGAAGTATTGTCTGCAGATGCCTACAGTCTGTTCGAGGAAAACAGTACAGGGGGGGTAGTCAACACTGGAACCGGCGCGCGTTTTCGCGATGAAATTCTTGCAGTAGGCGGAAGCCGTCCAGCGCTGGAGTCATTTATCGCATTCCGTGGACGCGAGCCAAAGATCGATGCGCTGCTGCGGCATAACGGCATGGCGGGTGCGTAAACTCAGGAAAGCATGGCTGCCGAATAACAGCAATGGGAACACCTGACTGGAGCTCTTAAAAGTATTGCCAGCATCGGTTGGAAGTGCATACTTCCGCAGCTTCCAACTGACGACATAAAAGCGGACAATTCATGTGCTTCAGAACCGGACAAGTCTAAAAGCTCGCGACACTAATAATGTAATGCTTCCCTTCCGCACATTTTTTCGATAGTATGCAAAGCATCCAGCTTTTATTGCTCTTCTGCCACAGATTTATTCTGACCGATCCTGATATACCGTTATCGACATACTCCAGCTTTACCGCATCCCACCAATCAACTACTATAACGTTTGAATGAGAACCCTATGAGCCAGCATATCCATTACGTCTCCGATGGAACATTTGAAGTCGAAGTATTGCAGTCAACCGTACCCGTACTGGTAGATTACTGGGCAGAATGGTGCGGGCCGTGCAAGATGATCGCACCCATCCTGGATGAAATAGCCAAGGAATATGCCGGTCGCCTCAAAGTAGCCAAGCTCAATATTGACGAGAATCAGGCAACGCCGCCTAAATACGGCATCCGTGGCATTCCTACACTGATGTTGTTCAAGAACGGCAACATTGAAGCGACTAAAGTTGGCGCCTTGTCCAAATCACAGCTGACAGCGTTTATTGACAGCCATATCTAAAGTCGTTAACCTTATCTAACCAAGCGCTCCCTTGAAGCAAAATACCATTAGACTCACCGCTTCTGGTTCCTGTTCTGTCCCATCAGCATCTCCCTCCAACATTCTCTGACGCTTTACACCCTACGTTTTTTCACCTGCGAGTTCCCGCCCATGCATCTATCCGACCTTAAGAACCTCCATGTCACCGAACTGGTAGATATGGCTATTACCAATGAAATTGACGGCGCTAACCGGCTACGCAAACAGGATCTTATTTTCGCCTTGTTAAAAAACCAGGCGCGGAAGGGAGAAAGTATTTTTGGTGAAGGTACGCTGGAAGTATTGCAGGATGGTTTTGGTTTCCTGAGATCGCCAGATACCTCGTATCTGGCCGGACCCGACGACATCTACGTCTCACCCAGCCAGATCCGGCGATTCAATCTGCATACTGGAGATTCGATAGATGGCGAAATCCGTACCCCCAAAGACGGCGAACGCTACTTCGCGCTGGTGAAGGTAGACAAAGTCAACAATGAGCCGCCTGAAAACTCCAAGCACAAAATTCTTTTTGAAAACCTTACTCCGCTGTTCCCCACCCAACGATTGCAGCTTGAGCGTGATATCAAATCCGAGGAAAACATCACCGGACGCATCATTGACCTCATTGCTCCTATCGGCAAGGGGCAACGCGGCCTACTGGTAGCCAGTCCAAAATCCGGGAAGACCGTGATGCTGCAGCATATCGCACACGCAATCGCAGCCAATCATCCGGAAACTATCCTGATGGTGCTGCTAATAGATGAGCGTCCGGAAGAGGTAACCGAAATGATCCGCTCGGTCAGGGGCGAGGTAATCTCTTCAACCTTCGACGAACCCGCAGTGCGTCATGTACAAGTGGCAGACATGGTAATTGAAAAGGCCAAGCGCTTGGTAGAGCATAAGAAGGATGTAGTGATACTGCTGGATTCGATCACACGTCTGGCACGCGCATATAACACCGTGGTGCCTGCTTCTGGCAAGGTGCTGACTGGCGGCGTCGATGCCAATGCGCTGCAACGTCCCAAACGTTTCTTCGGCGCCGCCCGCAACATTGAAGAAGGCGGCTCCCTCACCATCATCGCCACTGCACTGGTCGATACCGGTTCGCGCATGGATGATGTGATCTATGAGGAGTTCAAAGGCACTGGCAACATGGAAATCCATCTTGACCGGCGTATGGCAGAAAAACGCACCTACCCTGCAATCAACGTCAACCGCTCCGGCACACGCAAAGAGGAACTACTCATCAAGCCGGACGTGCTGCAAAAAATCTGGGTGCTGCGCAAGTTGCTCTACCCAATGGACGACATGGATGCAATGGAATTCCTGCTCGATAAAATCAAGGCTACGAAAAACAACGCCGAGTTCTTCGATTCGATGCGACGCGTATAGCTACTATCTGCAGATTGGGAACCGCTCTGTACTGTGACCAACACCATAGTTGCAACCAACTCTAGATTAAAGGATAATGTGCGCCTTTCCACTCCGCAGTTCGCTGGGTGGATGCAGATCAAGGATACAAACCATGAAAGTAGAAATTCACCCGAATTATCAGGAACTCGCCGTGACGTGCAGCTGCGGCAACACTTTTCTGACCCGTTCCACCATGAGCAAGCCTTTGCACATTGAAGTATGCTCAGCCTGCCACCCATTCTATACTGGCAAACAAAAAATCGTGGATACCGCCGGTCGAGTCGAGAAATTCCGTCTGAAATACGGCAAAAAAACAGAAGGTCAAACAGCAGCCTGAAACACCGGTTTACACTCTTATAAAAAGGCAGCTTGAAGCTGCCTTTTTATATTCTCGGCGGTTAAAATAACGCCATGAAAACTTCAGCTGCGCTCCAATTTGCCACCCCGCTCGCCAGCCTGCTCCTATCTTTCGGTTGCGCGGTGAATCCGGTTACTGACAGGTGAAATTTCACTCTCATGCCGAAAGTCGAGAAAATGCATATCGGGTGACAAGGTGATGTCGATATACGCAAGAAGTACGGTACTTATAACCCAGGTAATATGCTGTAGCCATTCCGCTTTCGGTTCATCCCCACGCGTGTGGGGAATACGCATGCGAGAGCCCTTCTTTTTTTGAATGGGCGAGCACGGCTTGCGGCGATTCGATCACGATGGTTTTGTAGCGCGCTTTGCCTGGCAGTAATTCTGCCATGATTGCCTTGAGTTTTTGCGCGCGCTGCTTGGATGGAGTTAACCTCGGTGGTACGGTTTGAGCCTTCAATGCGAAGGTGACCGAGGATAGTATTGCTCCAGTTTTTGTGCCTCTTATTGCCAGGCTTTTCCCAGGAGAATTCGATCTTGTGCAACTCGCCAGACGGATCGAACTCCGCCTCGGTGAGTATGCTCCCATCACTGTCAGTCAGATTCAGTTGTATGAGGGTGCCGAGCGCCTCGCGAGCAGGACATGCGAGGTCATAGATGGAATACTTGGGACTTTGAATTTCTTGAGGCTCCCTACGCCTGCAAATGCAGGCGTCGATGCTCGTCGCTACAGAAAAATTTGTCTTGCGAGGTGATACTTTCACTTTTCGGCAAATGCACGCTGCAATGGGCGCAACACACCATATCTTCGCCTGCAGTGGGTGGCGGCGGGGTTTCATCCAATTTTTTTGCCCCGCGCCAGCGTTTCCTTATTACCCAGAAAACCAGCACAATAATAAGGGCAAAGAACATCAATCTACCCAATGAGCACCTCTAAAAATCTAAATTTCGTCACAATACTTCGTTACTCATAAAAAATGTTTCCTTATCCAAATTCCATTTTATTAGTGACACTTCGTTGATATCCTCACTCGCCCCTGGCTGTACTATGCATACTGTCTGCGGCGTTCGTTCGTCATCGCCTCGTTTCACTTTAAAGCTGAAATTACATATCCATCATATGCTGCGTCTACATTTTTTGTTCCCGCCTCATCTTGTTTAGAACTTTGAATTTTTAGAGGCGCCCCAATGCAGTTATCTCCGTTGCGATTGTCTCTATTACTGTATCAAAATTGGTCGGGGTGAGAGGATTCGAACCTCCGACTCCTGCGTCCCGAACGCAGTACTCTACCAGGCTGAGCTACACCCCGAAAATGATTGGCGGATCCCGCTATGAGCGGTATCTCTAATAATTTCGTGCTACCGCAAAAACAGCCAATTGTAACAAACATTCCTTGTAATTAGAATTTGGCAGCGACTCAATCGTCGCCGATGCCATAGCGGATTCAGCTTGTGCCCGCTGCCGTGCGTAATCCAACGCACCGGTCTGTTGAATAACCTGCAAAACCGGCTGAAACCCCCCTTCTCCACCCTGCTCAATGGCGTTTCGTATAATTGCAGCCTGCTCGCTTGAACCCGTTCTCATCGCATAAATCAGTGGCAGCGTAGGCTTGCCTTCAGCCAGGTCATCTCCCAGATTTTTGCCAGTGTCATGATAGTCACCGGAGTAATCCAGCATATCGTCAGTCAATTGAAACGCCGTGCCGAGATGCATGCCATAAGCGGACATTGCTTCTTCCTCTGCCGGCGTGGCATTGCCAAGAATCGCCCCCAATCGGGTCGCTGCCTCAAACAGCTTTGCGGTTTTATAACGGATCACCCGCAGATAATTTTCCTCATCGACATCAGGATTACGGCAGTTGAGTAACTGTAATACCTCACCCTCAGCGATCGTATTAGTGGCATCAGCCAGCACCTGCATAACACGCATATCATTCACTTCCACCATCATCTGGAACGCACGTGAATAAAGGAAATCCCCTACCAGTACGCTGGCGGCATTACCGAACAAGGCGTTGGCGGTAGCCTTGCTGCGCCGCAATTCAGACGCATCCACCACGTCGTCGTGCAACAGGGTCGCGGTATGAATGAATTCCACAACTGCCGCAAGATCGTGATGGCGTTTACCCGAGTAATTAAAGGCACCGGCAGACAAAATTACCAGTGCAGGCCGCAGCCGTTTCCCTCCACTGTTGATAATATATTCACTTACCTGGCGAATGAGCACCACATGCGAGTGAAGTTTTTCACGGATAACTTCATCTACGGCACCCATATCCTGGGTGATAAGACTTCTGATATGTTCAATTGACACGATGGTACCTGCGAAAAAGCTGTCATGTTAAGAACGTCATCACTGGCGTGTCAAGCTCGATAGTGCAGACACTTCTGCATTTTCCACACAATCCCCATTCGCAACAAGCCTTTGACCTGATGAGTCCGGCTAATGTATAATTCGCGCTTCAGTAAAAGATACATATGGAGTCCGACATGTATGCGGTCATAAAAACCGGCGGAAAACAATATCGCGTTGAAGCCGGTGAAAAACTTAAGATAGAACAGATACTGGCAGATATCGGCAGTGAACTGGTGATTGACCAGGTATTGATGATCGCTGATGGTGATAATATCTCAATGGGCAAACCTCTTGTGAGTGGTGCCACGGTTCAGGCGACTGTGCTGAAGCAAGGCCGACACGACAAGGTACGCATTTTCAAAATGCGCCGGCGTAAGCATTACCAGAAACATCAGGGGCATCGGCAGAATTACACCGAGATCCAGATCACTGGCATTTCGGCATAAGGAGAGCTTACCATGGCACATAAAAAAGCAGGCGGCAGTTCTAGAAATGGTCGCGACTCACATGCCAAACGCTTAGGCGTTAAAAGCTACGGTGGTGAACTGATTCATGCGGGCAGCATCATTATTCGCCAGCGCGGTACCCAGGTTCATCCAGGTGACAACGTTGGCATGGGCAAAGACCACACTCTGTTTGCCAAGATCACCGGCAAAGTTAACTTCAGTGTGAAAGGCCCGACACAGCGCAAAACGGTAAGCATCGTACCGGCCTAGAGTTAATCAGTTCCATCATGAAAAGCCCTGTCCGGTACGATAGGGCTTTTTTGTTTGTGCCATTGAATTAAAACTATCTTACTTTTCGTTCCCGTCTCGTCTTGTTTAGAACTTTGAATTTTTAGAGGTGCCCTTATGAAATTCATCGACGAAGCAAAAATTCAGGTGATTGCCGGCAAAGGCGGTGACGGCTCAGCCAGTTTCCGCCGGGAAAAATTCATTCCAAGGGGTGGGCCAGATGGTGGTGACGGCGGGCATGGCGGCAGTATTTTTGCCATTGCTGACCGCAACATCAACACTTTGGTGGACTACCGTTTTGCGCGCATTCATCGTGCCAAAAAAGGTGAGAATGGCCACGGTGCGGATCGTTACGGCAAGGGTGCCGAGGACGTCGTGTTACGTATGCCCGTCGGTACAGTCATCACTGATAATGCTACCGGGGAAGTCATCGCCGATCTCAAGTGTCATCAACAAAAAACCTTGCTGGCAAAAGGCGGGGCGGGTGGGATCGGCAATCTGCACTTCAAATCCAGTACCAACCGCGCACCACGTCAATTCACCTTTGGCGAACCGGGACAGGAGTTTGAACTTAAACTGGAACTCAAGGTGCTGGCGGATGTCGGGCTTCTGGGTATGCCCAACGCAGGCAAGTCCACCCTGATTCGCGCCGTCTCCGCTGCTCGTCCGAAAGTGGCGGATTACCCCTTCACCACGCTGCATCCCAATCTGGGTATGGTACGGGTGGATCAGAACCGCAGTTTCGTGATGGCAGATATCCCTGGCCTGATAGAAGGCGCAGCGGAGGGCGCTGGACTGGGACACCGTTTCCTCAAGCATCTTGCCCGCACCCGCCTGTTGTTGCATCTGGTAGACGTCGCACCGCTGGATGAAAATATCGATCCCGTACGTGAGGCTAAAGCCATCGTAAAAGAACTGAAAAAATATGATGAATCGCTCTACCAGAAACCGCGCTGGCTGGTGCTCAATAAAACCGACATGCTACCTGCAGATGAGCGCGAAAAGATTTGCCGGAAACTTATCCGTGGCTTGGGTTGGAAGGGGAAAAGCTTTATCATTTCGGCACTCACCGGCGAAGGCTGTAAGGAGCTAACCTATGCCATCATGGAACATCTGGAGCAGGAATCCGTAGAACCTGATGCGTCAGGTGACTGATTTATTTTATTCATTGCAGCGTATAAGCGGTTAACTAAGTTAGCTCTGAACATGGCCATACAATCAGTTTTAAAGCAATCCCAGCGTGTCGTCATAAAAGTTGGCAGCAGCCTCGTCACCAATCAGGGACAGGGGCTCGATCATGCCGCACTGTCGCGCTGGGCCGCGCAAATTGCGGGACTCAAACAAATGGGCAAAGAGGTTGTGCTGGTTTCTTCCGGTGCAATAGCCGAAGGCATGCAACGCTTGGGCTGGAAAAAACGCCCCCATGCGCTACACGAGTTACAGGCGGCTGCCGCAGTCGGGCAAATGGGATTGGTACAGGCTTATGAGTCCTGCTTCCGCAGCCATGAACTGCAGGCTGCGCAAGTGCTGCTCACACATGAGGACCTATCCGACCGGAGGCGCTACCTCAATGCTCGCTCGACTCTGACCACGCTGCTAAGCTTGAAAGTCATTCCGGTCATCAACGAAAATGACACAGTAGCTACCGAGGAGATTCGTTTCGGTGACAATGACACCCTGGCTGCGCTGGTAACCAACCTGATCGAAGCAGATGTACTGGTAATTCTCACCGACCAGGCCGGACTATTCACGGCTGACCCACGCAAGGATACGCAAGCCAGACTGGTAAATGAAGCCAAGGCCGGCGATCTGGCGCTGGAAGCAATGGCAGGCGGCACTGGCAGCGACATCGGTCGCGGTGGCATGCTGACCAAGGTGATTGCGGCAAAACGCGCTGCGCGTAGCGGCGCTCACACTATCATCGCTTCAGGACATGAAGTTGAGGTGCTGATCCGCCTTGCGCAGGGAGAAACTATCGGTACCCAATTGCTGGCAGAACCCATGCCACTGGCAGCGCGCAAGCAATGGCTTGCTGATCACCTGCAAATACGCGGGAATGTCACGCTGGATGCCGGTGCGGTGAAAGCGCTCACCACTAGCGGCAAGAGCCTGCTACCGATAGGCGTGATAAACGTCAGTGGTGATTTTGAACGTGGAGAGGTGGTTATTTGCCTTGATCCGGCAGGCAAGGAAATTGCCCGTGGGTTGATCAATTACAGCGCTGTAGAAACCCGAAAAATTCTACAGCGGACAAGCAATGAAATCGAGGCCATCCTGGGTTACGTGGATGAACTGGAACTAATCCATCGAGATAATCTGGTTCTGCTTTGAAAAAGTAGAACCAGATTAGGGCGCTGGCTCCCGATTACGCCACCCCTGCTGGATGGGCGGTTTCAATGACCAAGTGCAAAGTTGGGCACTTCTGCCGAAGCGCGTCAGACAGCGTATCGGCAGTTGTTTAAGCAGCGCATTCAGCAACAAATAGCAAGGCGGATCGAGCCAAATTTGAGGGCGGGGATCGAAAATCCGAGCAATGTAAAATCAATAGGGCCAGACTCGATTGATATCAACTCAATATGGCATTGAGGCACTCTTTACTGAATCACGCGTGGGTGACTGCCTCTCTTCAAGGCATAAATGGCTTCTTCCTTATCTTTCACAATACTATTTGCTGGACAGAAGAAATATCTGGCAAGTGCCCGTTGCGCATAATGCTGAGGTATATTTTCGACTTCCTCCCATTTCGATACTCGTGCCCGCGCCCAAGTCTTGTCGTCACGACCCATAGCGTAGAGCCTTCTTTCGGTGGCGTGAAATTTAAATATTAATATTTCCCCTTTTGCTTCCTGGCTCGCACACCGCATACCCTCATAGCTTATATTCATCGCTCCTGCGGGTGATTTGATCACCAGACTGTAGCGCACCATGCCATCCTCTCCTACCGTGATGGATGGAGCATCGATGTAATGAAGATTTCTGCTGGCAGGGCCGGCGTCAAATGGCAGCAGAGTCTCCTCTTTAGGATAGGCAGGCAGTTGCGTCTGCAGTTCAGCCCAGGTTTTGTCGCCATCAAATTCACTATCGAATCCTTTCAGCCCCTTCTGCTCGGCGTACGCTGCAAGCGGCAGGAAGCATAGGAATAACAGGATTTTTTTCATGATGTAGCCACCACTAAGTCATCGATCAACGAGTCGCGCACTACTGCATCCACTGGCTCAACCAGAGCCTGATAAGCGGGATGGTCAGTACCCATGCTCAAGGAAGCGCCCTGACGCAGCGCCTGGATCATATCCTGAGCGAGTTCAAAACGAAGAAAATGCACCGAGGAGGTTTTTTCTTCGGTCTCGCGCTCCAAGTCTTCATCGGCAATGGCATAAACTGGGGCATATTCCTGCACTCTCACCCATACTCTATCTTCTATGCCAATCAATCCTGCCAATCTGGCGGCACGTTCGATCGGGTCGGCATACTCGATCATCATGGTGGCTTTCCAGTTGCTACCGTCTGGAACCAGAGGGCCGTACGTACACAACTCATCGAGTATGCCCTCTTCCTCAAATATTTTCTCTACCCGCAGCATTTCCTGAATTTGATAACGGACAGTCAATTCATCCTCGAAAATAAGCGTGATGTTTTCACCCAGCCGGACTTTACGGTGCTTTTTGTGCGCCATCACCCGGGCGCGGAATTCCTGCCGCGCCCGGGCGTAGACTTCCAGAGTCATCAAGCTGTCACGGGTAATTTTGGTCATGGTTCCTTTATAGCATCAGGGGCGAGGCATACCACGCCCGATTATTCGATTGCAGTTGCTCAGTCGAGCCCGTAAGCTATCCTGATCAGCGACAACGGGTGCTGTTTCTGCACCTGGCTCTCGCCCATACCCTGCTGGATATGACGTCCGGCAATGGCGCAGTCGGAGCTGATATAGTCAGGAGCTGACGCTGCCATCTGCTTGAATACTGGCTTCCCGATTTTCATGGAATCGGCGAAGTGTTCACTTTTGACCCCCCAGGTGCCGTCATGGCCGGAGCAGCGCTCCACCACACTGACCTTGGTACCAGGAACCATTTGCAGCATATCTCTGGTCTTCTGGCCGATATTCTGCACCCGCAGATGACAAGGGATATGGTAAGACACATTGCCCAATGGCTGTTTGAAATCGGTCTTGAGTAGACCGTCACGGTTGCGCAGCATCAGATACTCAAACGGATCGGACATTGCTGCCGCCACTGCCTTCACATCCTCGTCATCCGGGAACATGAGCGGCAACTCCTGTTTGTACATGAGCGTGCAGGAAGGTACCGGCGTAAGTATCGCATAACCTTCTTTTGCCAGTTTTACCAGATGCGGAATGTTTACATTTTTAAGCTTCTCCACCGCATCCAGATCGCCCAGTTCCAGCTTGGGCATCCCGCAACAAGTCTCTTTCTCTACCAGACTCACCGGAATTTCATTGTGCTCGAGTATTTTCAATAAATCGTGACCAATGCCGGGTTCATTGTAATTCACATAACAGGTGGAATAAATCGCAACCTTGCCCAGCGTTCTGGCACCATCCCTCACCGCAAACGACTCATTAATCCTGGCATGTGTGCGGAATTTATGGCTGTCATACTCGGGCAGCTTACGCTCGGCATGGATTCCCAGCATGCTATCCATTAGCTTGCGGGCGAGAGGGGTTTTATTAACAGCATTTACTGTCTGCACTACCACCGGGATGGTGGCTAACTTACCCATGAGATCGGTACTGGACAGCAGCTTGTCTCGAAAACGGATATTGCCTTTTTTATATTTGACCGCTTTCGCACGTAGCATTAAATGCGGGAAGTCCACGTTCCATGGATGCGGTGGCACATAGGGACATTTAGTCATGAAGCACATGTCGCAGAGATAACAGCGGTCCACTACTTCCCAGTATTTCTGCTTCTCGACGCCGTCCAACTCGCCGTTAGTGCCTTCATCTATGAGATCAAACAATCGCGGAAATGCCGTACATAGATTGACGCAGCGGCGGCAGCCCTGACAGATATCAAACACACGCTGCGCCTCATCGAGCAGCTTGGTTTCATCGTAAAAATCTGGATTCTTCCAGTCGAGTGGATGGC
>VFJL01000065.1 GCA_009886095.1 Nitrosomonadales bacterium
ATTCGTAATCAGTAGGTCGCCAGTTCGATTCCGGCCAACAGCACCAATAAATCAATTAGTTACAGGCTTTTTCTTGTGGCTAACTTTTGTCGGGGTTACGCCGGGGTTACGGTCTGGATATATTTTGAGCTGATTCTCTGCTCACAAACCAAAACCGCCAAGCTATCTCAGCACCAGCGGCTTGAATTGTGCAAACCCGCTTATTTTTCCAGAAGGTTTGAGATTGTGACCAGCCTTGGCGGCGGGCGTGGTGCGAATTTTCCCGTGGCGACTTTTTGGGCAGCGGCCTGAAGCGCATCTTTTTTGCCACCGTCTCCTTTTTTGAGGTGCATATATTGGGCAGCGGCCTTTGCAGCGTCCAGCCTTACTCTCTGATCGGCAGCACCATCACGCATCACCGACAGCATGAAATCAAGCGGCGTTTGATTAACCGGCGACTCTGGCAGCAATACCGGCGGGATTGCAGGTCGACCAGCGCCAGTTCTTGCGCCGCCACTTCTTCCGATTTTTCCTGCCATTTGAATTTCTCCAAAAGTGAATTTAATCTCTGCGTTAGGGGGAGCGCGGTCTAGCGTCCTGGAAGCTACAGAGATTTACCCCCCCGTCATGCTGAGGTTCTAACGAGTGCTTTTCGATCAACTCCAGCAGCGCCAGAACGTCATAAAACTTAAGCGGGATTTCTACCTCGAAAGCAGCCTTGCCACGAATCGCAATGGTGCAGATAACCGGATCGGTCTCGACAGCATCTTCGACAGTCACGGCAAAGCGGGTGCCCGGTTCAGCCTTCAGCATATCTATAACTTTTTGCAGCCGTAATTCCATTGGCGTCATCGGCTTGCTCGCTTCCGGTGGTGCGACAATCTCTGCGTCAACAATAATATTTTTCTCAATATGCCCCGCACCCGTACCTTCAAAAGGGTCAAAAGGTGCTTTTGGTGGTTTTGGGGGTACGGTATCGGGGGCATAGTAAGAATTTTTTACATTCTCAAGCTGTTTCAGCCTGGCAAGGTATGCACTCATAATGCCGCCTTGGTCCAGTGGTAATGGGTCGTTGGTCGTCCGCCGGTCGTTATCTCTTCTTCGCATAGGTGGTGGTACTCCAACAGCAAGTTGATAGCAGCTTGCGCCTTACTTGGATTTTCTAAGCCAGCCCAGCCCTTTTGATAAATGTCACGCGCTTTGAATACGTCCGGCAGTTTGCCACTGGCCAGCCGCTTCAACAGTGTTTTGGCTGCATCAATATCCGGTCGCGTGGCGTAGCTGTAAATTCGCCGTGCGTGGCTTTCAAGATACTCACTGAATGCGATAGCACGCAGTAAAGCTTTTTCACTGATCGCACCCTGTCCGGTGTCGCATAAGTGGTTTATCAGCGCCAGTGAGGGGATTAGTTTCCGGTATTTCGAGAGGTGCGACACGATAGCCGGATGCTCTTCGCCGGATCGTAGTCGTGTATCCAATGCGACTATCCATTCTGAAAACAGCCTTTGTGCTGGATCATCAAAGCGCAGGAACGGCACGCCGCCAACTTCCGCGTCAGTCTCAGTAGGATTAAGATTATCCAGTCTTTCGGCCAACACGTTTACGGCTTCCCGTGCTTGGCTGTTTGGATAACGGTCTACATAGCTGCACTCTGGCGCAATGTCTGGATACACCATCAGCCCGAAGCGTTGCAACAGGCCGTCAGCACCGGCACCGCCGCCGGTCGCTTGGCGCACATATTCGGCTAATACGCCGGGTTGGATGCCACCAATAATCGAGAGACACAGTGCAGGAATGTGCAGTCCCTTGCCGCGCATGATACGGTCGAAGGTGTAGGATTTATCACCGTCCGCCGCTGTGAGATAAAATGATCTTGCGACTTCCTGTCCACCAGCATCAAGCTGTTTCAACAGGCCGATGATTTCGTCTGCTTCCACCATCAGGCCGTTGGGGTTTTCCATCAGCAATTCGCCCAAAGCCTCATAGCTGGCGTTGTTGGTTAGGTAACGCTTCAGGATAGGAGGCTCCCATCCTTGAGGAGATTTCAGCAAGTCCGAAACATTGGCAGTAGCATCTTCCTTCAACTTAATCTTGGCTTGAGATGTGTTGACTGCTCGTTGTACTTTCAGCAATTCACCATTCGCATCAAATTCAGCTTTAGCAGTATTGAAAACATTGAATGCCGCCGTCTGCAATTTCTTTATCGGAGACAATGCCTCCGCCAATGTTGGAGATTTCATCACGCCAGAATTGCCCACAACCGCGCCCCAGAGATTCGGGGTTACCGTCCAGTCATCTTTCCGTTTCGGTCTGATAGCTACCTTGCGTCCAATGATAGCCGCCGTCATCACCAGCACCGCAACCGCTGCAAAGTCTGGGGGGCATTGCATCCGTTCAGAAATGTCCCGCACATAGCCACGCAATGCATCCGGCAAATACGAATAATCGAATGGCATCACGTCAGGGAGTTCGGGCAGTCGTTCGGGTGGCGTGTTGACTGAAGATCGGGTATAATTCGCGTGTGCTTTTTTGTAATCCCCCGCGCCAGCCTCCCCGCTGGCGTTGTCTTTTGTGCTCATCATGCTGTTGCACCGTTTTGGCGGGTGCGACTTTCAAGCCAATTTTCAAGATCGGATCGCCGGTACCGTACTTTGCTGCCAATCTTTATAAACGGGATTGCGTATCTGCCAGTTGATCGCCAAACACTCAATGTGCCGGGCGTTGTATCTAAGACTTCAGCAGCCGCCCTTTCATTCAAAAGATCGCTGCTACGTTTGATTATTTCGGAAAGGCTTGGAATTTCGTTTTGAGTTTGCATCGTTATCCCCTGTACAAATTACGCTATGCCGATTGGCTAACGTTAAGGATGAACGATAGAGATTAGTTTCGTCGGGGTACACGTACAAAAACCGGCTTCCTGTACGCCAGAGTATTGGTGCAGGTTTCAGGGTTTCTTGCGGGTGCGCGACTTGCGCGGGTTCACTATCTGGTCAATGGTTGCTGTAGTGGTTCTACACTTTTTGGCTAGATCTTCTTTAATTTGTTCGGAGGGTGGCAGAGCGCCGAAAACATACCGTTCTGGGAACCGCTTGCGGTTAGTCGGGTCAGCTTTAAGCTGGTTGTCGTACAGCAAGCGGTTAGCTTGTTTAATAAGAAGTAGGCTGTCGTACTGTTCACGAATCGCGGCCTTTGCCGATGGCAGGAAGTTACTTCCCTTTCTGGGTTTGAGCTCCCGAAAAAGTAAATCGCTGAAAAACTTCTTTACGGCGTCCGGCAGTGGATCGCCGTTTGCATCACGCAGTCCCTTTATTTCGGCTTGCATGAAGTGAGTAACTGAGTCGTTCTCCCCATATGCTTCTACGGCCAATGCCCAAAGATTGATTGTCTCTTTATCCATGCTCATCGTTTCGCGCCCTTCAGTGGCAGCACGTCAGCGGCTTTCGTCAATCCACCAGCTACCATCATTGCAGTCGTCGCGGTATTCACGCTATCTCGTACCGGGTCAAGGTCAAGCCGCGCATAGATCGTCGTAGTAGTCTGGCTTTTATGGTTCAAACTTTTGCCAATAATCGCCAGCGATGCGCCGGATTTAGCTTGCCAGCTTCCCAAGGTTCGGCGTAGATCGTGGATGCGTAGATCATCAATCCCGGCACGCTCTAGGACGCGCTGCCAGCCCTTCTTAGGTTCTGCTAAGTGTCCTGAGTTACCAATGCCGGGAAGCACGAATCTAGCCGGTTCTGACGGCTTCCTGTTTCGTAATACAATCAGCGCTTCAGGCGATAGCGTCACGGTTTGAGGTGTCCCATTTTTGGTTTCTTTGATGCGCCATTCTGCACGCTCTAGGCTCACGTCAGCCCACTGCATAGACAGCACGTTAGCGCGTCTAGCACCAGTCAGCAGGGATAGCAAAAAGTAATCCCGCATGGTGTCGTTCTGCTCATCGGCTAAGGCTTGAAAGAATCTTGGGAGTTCGTCACCTTGAATGAATCTGTCGCGGGATTCTTCGTGAAATTTCTGGATACCACTAGCCGGGCTCGTGCCTGTAAAAAGTTTCTGCATCCGGGCGTAACTGAATAGGCTGGACGCCAGCGCGATAACGCGATTCGCTCGGTGTGGGTGTACGCGCCCAAGTTTTGTATGAATGGCGGCTAACTCGGTGTCCTTAATGCGCGACAGCTTGCGGCTGGACAGTTTGTTCAGGTAAAGATCAAAGCTGCTTTTGTAATCCCGTTTTGTCGTGAAAGATAGCGGCTTTTTGCGCTTGTTGCGCCGATGCTCTAAGAATTCCGTGAATAGCTCACCCAGAGTCAGCTCGTTCTTGCCCTGTTTTGTTATTTCCGCCGTACTTTTTCCATTCACCAATTCGGCTACATATTCCGCAGCCTTGCGCCCGGCACTCTCTGGCGTCATCGCGGGGTACTGCCCCAGAGTGATACGTTCGGGCTCTCCAGATTTGACGCGCTTATACACTGAGAAAGTTTTTGCTCCGGTGCTTGTAACCCGAAGCTGTAACCCTGGCACCTTTTCGAAGTGATAGGTAACACGTCCGCCCTTCGCGGGTATCGGCAAGGTGTCGATCGCGCCCTTGCTGAGCCTGATATTTTCAGCCATATATATGCCCTTTAAGTAAACTGGGGTTACGCCGGGGTTACACTTTGGGTGAAAATCGGTGTATTTCCGTGTAATCCAGTTAATGAGAATATATCCGTAAATGACTGTTTTGTAAAGCAGTATTAAGGTTCGTTAAGTAGTGGATATTATAGGGCTTTCAAATTCGTAATCAGTAGGTCGCCAGTTCGATTCCGGCCAACAGCACCATAAAAGCAATGGCTTAGGTGGTTTCTCTCTAAGCCATCTTTTCTAATGTAGGCGGTGGAAAGCTATCAGCTTGGACTGTTAATCCGCAGGTTCCAGGCTCGAGTCTTGATCGGGGAGCCGAATAAACAAGGACTTAAAGATTATTCAAAGTTCCTTGTTATCAGATCGTAGCCCTATAGTAGGCTTTCCGATAAGTAGCGTTTGCTTGTATTGCCAGTCACAAAATGACTGAAATCGATACACAGCCAACCTTGAAGGCGGGACATTCAACTTACGTGGATTGTCAGAGGTATCGTATTGCATGCCTTAAACCCGTGAAAAAAATAGGGGGAGGATTACACCCCCCCCTTAGCATCACTAACGAGCCTACCCGTTTGAGATCGTGAGTCCCTCGTGGACAATCTCGATGGACTCGACCGCCACTTCGTTTCCTTCCGCCTTCAGATCCGTGCCGGTAATTTTGGTTGGCCACGCATTGGCAAGCGTCCACACCATGGTCGGTGCGCCAGCTTCGTCGAGCAAACTGATAGTGACCGGAACCCGTTTGATGGTGTTCATCTTGATATCGTTGAACCAGACCCAGAATCCATTATCCGCTTTGAAGATGCCCTTCTTCATCGTGACGTTGCCGACCTTCTTTAGTCCTGGCATCTTGATTACCGAAAAGTCCTTGCTGTCGCCATGCCGATATTTTATTTCTTCGGACTGGACGTCCAGTCCGGATACTTCCTGAAACGACATTACGTTGGTATCCCACTTGACCTCGAAATGAAACTTGGGTAAAGGCCATATGGTGGTTGATTGTGCTGAACCGTCATCTGCCATGTCATACTCCCTTCTAAATAAAAATTAAAAAACAAAATCGTGAATTTATAGTCTGAGAAAACTGCAGGCTAAGACTTCTGCATTTGCTGCTGGAGTGTGATCTCGATAAATTCTGCCGGGCGGCTGATCGCCACCAGCACTGTCACTCTCATGATACCTTCCAGAATATCTTCAGGCGTCATGGTTTCACCCAATCCGACCAGAACAGCAAAAGCATCGTCCGGAACAGCTCCGGCCAAGCCGCCTCTCTTCCAAACCCCTGTCAGAAAGTTGCGTATCATGCTCTTGACAGTAACCCAGGTATTTGCCACATTGGGTTCGAACACATAGGCCTTGGTGGCTAGCCTGACCGACTCCTCAAGCATGATCATGGTTCTACGGACATTGATATAACGCCAGTCCAGGCTGTTGCCATCCAGGGTACGGGCACCCCATACCAGAGTTCCCTCCCCAACGAATGGACGGATCGCGTTGATTGACTTGCCCTGAGGCGATACATTCAGGTCCTCCTGATCCCCAT
Organism: Nitrosomonadales bacterium; assembly: GCA_009886095.1. GTDB lineage: Bacteria > Pseudomonadota > Gammaproteobacteria > Burkholderiales > Nitrosomonadaceae > VFJL01. The sequence goes on from VFJL01000065.1 coordinate 6,143, forward strand.
GGGTAATATTGACGGCTGGGGATATTACCGAATTCAAGCTTACGTTGGCCGGTGCTTTCCAGACTCCGCGGCTGTTATCCACCATTGTATATACGCCCGCCATAGCTGCGGATGGAGGGAGAAGATTAAGGCTATTCGCCATTTCCGTCAGGATCATGTTGTAAAGCGGGCTAAGCACGATCAGGCTCTTGTTCAGCATTGCCTTGTCAGCTTTCTGGACGTCCGCTTTCAAAATGCTATCAACTATCCCCTGTAGTTGCGCAGCTTTATCGGCAGGTTGATTGGCGATGTTGAGTTCATTCTTCAAAAGGCTCTGGAGCAACGCCTGTCCAGCATCATCTATGTTCCAATAAGCAAGATCCTTTGCCTGGGTGATGGTGGTATTAACCCAAGGATAGTAGGCCATGCCGTAATCCAGAAAGTTGATCCCCAGCGCGTTGCAGAAGGTTGCCACAGGATCGCCGGCGGGATCTTGCCTGGAACGATACCCATCAGAAACATCCAGAATCGCCACCCGGTTTTTCATGACATTACCGCAGTGATCCAACATGTGTTGCTGGACAGCAATACAGTCACTTTGTTTTAACAAAGTGGCATCCGGGATAACTACTATAGTGGGCTCCCGTTCCTTGATCAGCAGGTCGATGCCGCCTTTTAATTTATCCAGGTCTACATCGTCGCTGTAGTTACCCACCGATGCAATGTAACAAGCTCCACCGCCATTTTGGAAAAACAACAACATGCTGTAATACAAAAGATATTTCCCCTTCGTTTGCTCCAGCGCATAGCCCGTACCTGCCAAGGAAAATGATGGCGGTGCCGTGGGCGGGGTAGGCACCGCTGCAAAACCAAACTGCGTTGTTGGCCCATAACCGAAATAATTATGAAATTCCGCCATCGAGGTAATCCTCCAAGGTTGATTGCTCAGCGATTTCCCCTTATTGTCAGCTTTTTCCGTATATCCGATAAAAGCGGGTACCGCTGTTGCAACCTCTACGACAGAATTTGGAAAGGCGTTTTTTTCGACAATATAAACGCCAGGTGTTTTAATTTCTCCCATGTTGCCCCCTAACAAAAGTTAACTTACAAAACTGAGCGGAGTCCGATTTAGTGGACGGGCAAATCATCTGGATTATGCCGCAGATTATTGTCTGTTAGCGTAAGATCGGTTAGATTGGTTAACGGGATAATCAGGCAAAGGCTGCAAATCGCCCGAAAGTTGCTAAAAAATTCATTGCGAATCAATTACCAAGTAAGAGCGACTTAAGAAGCTCCAAGACTATGTCAACCATCCCACAATCGCAGCAAGACTTCAGTCGGTATCTTCGAGACGTGTCCGGCTCTTGAAGGCATCAGCGTCTGCCTTCGATGGCGGTTCTAGGGGCGAAGCTAAGGGTTGGCACGCTATTCGCGTGCTGCTTCACGATACGAGCAACTCGAAATCGCTGCTGGGCCTACTGAGCTTGAAGGACAATGCGCTACGTCAGCACGTCCACGCGCTATGACCCGAACCTCTCGCCCTACCAGGGGCTTGTCGGCTTTACCGTTGATCCAAATGGCGCAATGAGCTATTGGGCCCCCTTGGGTGACGGGCCGCCGACACGGTATTCAAGACCTCCAATGTCATTTGAGGATTGGCGGAACGGGCCGGTCATCGTGGATACGAGCAAAACGGAGTTCACTCGTCGAGATCTCGTGCTTTCACTCACAGATAAGGACGAGGCGCCCATGTGGATTCCCATCTCGACGCGGAGTACGCTGGGCTTACTCGGGGAACAGCCTAGATTCGGGCATGTCCGACATTGAGCTTCACAGTGTGTCAGGTTGCCTACGAGCTCCTGCAGAGCCTCAAGGATCAAACTGAGCATGGCGCCCCTCTTAAGAAACGCCTCCTAATCTACTGATTGTAAAAAGCGGTAAATTAAACAGGGAGTGGATTCAAATCTGAAGTACAGCAGAGTTACAGTCAAAACCTTTCCTGTTGATGCCGACTGAGTATTCAGAAAGTATTTTCTCTTTTACATCCTGAGCGACTCGGTGCCTACGAGATATTTCCCACACCGGGAGTGTAGCTGGCGCTGATGACGTTATTGCTGATGAGCGTGTCGCACTGCACCACTCCGCTGAACTTTGATATGCCGGCATTCACGCTGACTGCGCCTGAATTAATCTCAATCTGGCTGGCATTAATAGTAACTTTCGCGCTGGCGCTTACTATGATGCCGCTTGCCCCGAGCTTCACTGAATTGCCGTTGCTATCCGTAATCTCGATTGAGCCAGGACCATCCTTGAGCGTGATTTTTTGGCCACCAGGCGTCTCGACAATAAAATTCTCTTGGCCGCTCTGATCGTCCAGAGTGATCTTCACGCCATTGCGGGAACACAGAAGTTTTTTGTTATTGCTCGCATTCATTGTCTCCGGCGGCGGGTTACTGCCGCTCCACAGGCAACCAATGACATAAGGCCGCCTCATATCGCCAGCTTCAAATGCAACCAGAACTTCGTCGTTCACATCAGGGATAAACCATGTCCCCTGATTTTTGCCAGCCATTAAGGTAGCAATACGGGCCCATATTTCGTAGCCGTGCTGGCCAGACGCTGCGTCTACCTGTGGAAGCCGCACCTTTACGCGTCCAAGGTTATCGGGATCAACATTATCAATCACGACTGCCGGGAGCACTCCATTAAGCTGTCTCATACATCCATCCACTTAGGCCCAACAGTTATTAATCGGAGCCGCCGGTCCGTCACGGCTGACAAGTTTTTTAATGCAACAAGGGCACTCATTCTCCCCGTGCGCCAGCATTATGGCAACCCCAAAAGCTATCAGGCTATCAGCCCATAGCTCCGCTGCTTTAGTTAGTTGAATATAAGGAATAAACCGGTGTTTCCTTAAGTGCTTTGATGAAGGCTTCGTATTATTTGAATGCTCTTGAGTTGACACCAGCATAATGAGTGCTGAACTGAAGCAGCCATAACGGCAAACTTGCCTTTTAATTGGGCCTGATAAGTCAAAAAACTTCTTCGCTGTGCAATGCCGCCTGACGACCACGGCGCACATTCACGCTCATTAATATTATTAAGCCAATAATAAAATAGCCACCCGTGACCAACATCGCAAGACGGTGATCCCCGCGCGAAATCCAGCTTACCAGCCCATATGTAACGGGGCCAAGTATCGACGACAGCTTTACAGCCAGGCCCCATAGCCCAAAAAATTCTGCACGGCGGGAAGCGGGGCTGAAGAAACCAACTAGCGCCCGTCCGGCAGACTGAGATGCGCCAAGGCACAAACCAGCGATATTGGCAGCTAGCCAGAACATGGCACGATCTTCTGCAGCCCAAGCCAGCAACACCATAATGATCCAGCCAACCAGGGTTAGCGCAATGGTGGGGATATGGCCGATTCTGTCCTGGATGCTGCCAAATGCGAATGCACCCAGCGCTGCGGTGATGTTGACAAGAAATACTAGCAGCATGGTATCGCTTGTATCAAAACCCATTACCTGCTGAGCATATATTGCCGCCAGTATAATTACCGTCTGGATACCCGCTTGATAGAACACAAGACAGGCAAGGAAGCGCATCAGGTCGCGGTAGCTACCTGCATGCTTAAGTGTACCGGCCAACCGCGCGATTGACTGACGCACCACGCGCTGCCCAGCCAGATGTGGCTGTGGCTGCGCTCGTTCCTTCAGATAAAGAAAAGTTGGAATGCTCGACACAGCGAACAGAACGGCGGTTATCAGCATAGTTACAGGTACAAACTGCTCAGCCTGTTGTCCCTGTCCTTGCGCCCAGGTTACATATATAAGCGAGCAACCCAGGCTGACCAGGCCCCCAATATAGCCCAAACACCAGCCCCAGCCTGATACCCTTCCTAATGCTTCGCCAGGTGCCAATTCCGGCAAGAAAGCGGCAATCAGATTCTCTCCGCTACCAAAAAAGAAATTGGTGAGAACTATGAGTACTACTGCCAACCACAAATCACCCGGCCCGACGAAAGAAAGCAATGCCGTAAATCCGACGCAGCCAACGGTAGTCAGGAAAAGTAAACGCTTCTTTGCCGCATGGGTGTCGGCATACGCACCCAATACCGGTGCAGTCAGAATGATAAGCGCATATGAGGCCGCCAATGCCAGGGTCCAGGCAAGTGTTGCCCACTCTTGATTGCCCGCTACTACTGCAACAAAATAAGCGTTGAAAATCGCGGTGATGACAACCGTGGTATAGCCAGAATTGGCAAAATCGAACATCGCCCACGCCCAGACTTCTCGTCGACTCACATCGGCAGCGAGGTATTCTGGTTTGTCGTGTGGAGTCATGGAGAGCAGCTTTTATTTGTTGAGCTTCCCTCGGGCCTTGTTTGCCAACGGGCATGTCTCATGCTATCAGTTTTTCACCACACTGAACGCTGATCCATTTTTTGGGGCTGCCGCCAGCGATTCATAACCGGGGGGAACGCATTATCTGCAGCGTTCGTTTGTCATCGCCTCGTTTCACTTTCGAACTGAAATAAGAGAAACTGTTAGCGAAGCAACCCGGTGGAAAATCAAACCTGTGGAGACTAACGCATGTCCCTGAGACAGATAGTCTGGATGTGAAAATTTAATGCGTGTCTACCCCAAGAATAATTTATATGCCGGATTCTTACTTTCATCCCAGTAACGGTAGCCAAGTTGGTCGAGAAACGCCCTGAACTCTGTTTTCTCTCCGGGTGGCACTTCCATGCCCACCAGTACGCGGCCATAGTCGGTTCCATGGTTGCGGTAGTGGAACAGGCTAATATTCCAGTGATGGCTCATGCTGTCCAGGAATTTCATCAGTGCGCCGGGACGATCAGGAAACTCGAAGCGGTAAAGAATCTCATTCTTTACTCCGTGGGCACGCCCCCCCACCAGATGGCGCACATGTAGTTTCGCCATTTCATTATCACTGAAATCTTCAGCATGCAGGCCACTTTTCTCCAGGCTCTTGATCAGCTTTACCGCCTCATCACGGTTGCGCACCGATACGCCGACAAATACATGCGCCTCTTTCGGGTCGGCGTAGCGGTAGTTGAATTCCGTGATACTTTTTGTCCCCAACATGGCGCAGAATTTCTTGAAACTGCCAGGCTCTTCAGGAATGCTCACCGACATCACCGCTTCGCGCTGCTCGCCCAGTTCCGCCCGTTCAGAAACATGTCGCAGGCGATCAAAATTCATGTTGGCACCAGAGGCAATCGCCACTAGCGTTTTGCCACGAATTTTCTCGCGTTTGGCATAAGACTTGGCACCGGCGATGGAGAGGGCGCCAGCAGGCTCCAGAATAGCGCGAGTGTCTTCGAACACGTCCTTGATTGCAGCGCAGATGGCATCAGTGTCCACCAGGATGATCTCATCCACCAGATCGCGGCACAGGCGAAAGGTTTCTTCGCCCACCTGCTTCACCGCCACGCCGTCCGCAAACAGCCCCACTTGGGCAAGCTTGATGCGATGCCCTTCCTGTAGCGACCGGTACATAGAATCGGCATCGACTGGTTCGACCCCGATAATTTTGACTCTTGGGTACAACCTTTTCACGTATGCGGCGATGCCGGAAATAAGCCCGCCACCCCCCACTGGCACAAATATGGCGTGGATGGTTCCAGTGTGCTGACGCAGAATTTCCATGCCAATGGTGCCCTGTCCCGCGATGATGTCAGGATCATCATAAGGGTGTACAAAAGTGGCATGTTCCTCAGCTACAAGTTTTAGTGCTTGCGTATAGGCTTCATCATAGACATCGCCGTGCAGCAGCACGGTTGCGCCACGCGACTCAACCGCCTGTATCTTGATTTGCGGTGTGGTGACGGGCATCACAATAGTAGCGCGGCAATTAAGTCGCTGTGCCGCCAGCGCCACCCCCTGCGCATGGTTGCCCGCAGAAGCTGTCACTACGCCACGCTTGAGCATGGCTGGTGAAAGTTTGACCATTTTGTTGTAGGCCCCACGCAATTTGAATGAGAACACCTGCTGCATGTCCTCGCGCTTCAGCAACAATCGGTTATGCATGCGCGCAGACAAATTGGGAACAAACTCCAAGGGGGTTTCTACCGCAACATCATAAACCTGAGCGGTGAGGATTCTTTCGAGATAATCGTTTTTCATCGGGGTGCACACTTGAAGAGTCATAAGTTGAGGTGAATTCTAGCAGCCTGTTGGACTGAAGGTTGAGATTTGGTGGCAAACCGGCGAAGCGAACTGGGTTTTCATAATAACCGAGCTTTAGAGATGCCCAATAGAGTTGCGGCTGGAACGGATTCTTGCCTACTCATGCAGACGTCAAGGTAGGTATCCGCTTCGCACTCCAAGCCAACGCCACCAAATTCCATTGGTCTCTAATCTCTTGCGAGAAGCTCCATGATCAGCGCATTTCATTATTGGCCGGTCAAATCTGACAGGCTGCCAAGGCTTGCTGGTTGATCCACTCTGAATTACCCGATTCGTTGTCAGATATGGGTTTTCGTGATTTATGACTTCAAGCGCTGATTATCCTTAATTTTTTAGCATTATTTTATGGACATTTCATAGACAATAGGTTATTTTCGGGCTGAATGTCCATTCTAGTTTTAGTGTTTCCGTCCAATTCTTAATTTGAAGGGAGTTACGAAAATGCAACGAAAGCCAGATCGCAGGAATCGGATGGCAATTATCGCAGCAGGTGGGTTGCTGTCTTTTTCCATGGGTGCGACCAGTTTGCAAGCGAACGCCAGCCTGAATAACCTCATCATGCCGAAACTCTTCAAGGATAAGGGCATAGAGGTTGGCGGCTGGGTGAATGGCGGGGCGACTTTTAACCCGAGTCACTCGACCAACGGATACAATGGACCGGTCACTTTTGGTGATCGCGCCAATCAAGCTCAGATGAATCAGTTTAATATATTTTTGCAGCGCGCTGTGGTGTCGGAAGGCAAGTCGTGGGATCTGGGTTTTCGGGCAGATTTCATGTTCGGCACGGACTCTATTTTTACTCAGGCTTACGGTAATCCTGCATACGATGTAAACAGTGGGGCTGCGATGCCGAATAGGGGTACTTGGGATCTTGATTTGTGCTGTAACTCCAGTCGCAGCTACGGCATCGCTCTGCCGCAGGCTTTTGTCGAGGTGTATGCGCCGATCGGTAGGGGCCTCAACGTCAAGGTTGGCCATTTTTATACGCCGATCGGTTATGAGTCGGTTCCGGCGCCTAACAACTTCTTCTACAGCCATGCCTACACCATGCAGTACGGTGAACCGTTTACCCACACCGGCGTGTTGACTAACTATACGATCAACAAGAATTTGACGTTCATGAGTGGCGGTACCACCGGCAGCGGTACCGGTGGCTGGGATGGCAATTTTAACAGGCAGATGGATAACTGGGGCGGTATCGGCGGCCTCACCTGGACTAGCGACGACAAGAGAAGTTCAGCCAATATCAGCGGTACCGGCAGTACGACTTCGTCGCGCAGCAACAATTTCTGGGGTATGTACAGCATCGTGCTGAAGCATATGATTACCCCTAAGACACATTTTATTTTGCAGCATGATCATGGTTACGCTGACGGAGTCTTAATAGCCAACAACACCATGAGTGTGACCAAAGAAGCTCAATGGTATGGCATCAACACGCATATGTACTATGACGTCCTGCCCGATTTCTCGGTCGGTGTGCGCGGCGAATGGTTCCGTGATCGGGATGGCTTTCGTGTTTGGAATCCAGGCCGGGTATCCGCTGCCACCAATATTGTCAATGGCATAGGTAGTAGCTATGCGGTTCCAGGGGGACAACCCCTGGCTTTAAGTCAGCCCGCCGATTACTATGCAGTCACCATAGGTGCGAACTGGAAGCCGGCGAAAAGGATGAAGATTGAGTCGAAAGCGCTACAGCAATTTAATGTTCGCCCGAACATCCGTTATGACCGGGCGGATGGGCTTAACAACGTGGCCTACATGCCCTTCGGTGGCGGCACCTCCAAGGATCAGGTCCTGTTCTCGATGGACTTTATGCTGCCATTCTGATCCGGCAATCTGCGGGAAGCAGTAGTGAACGCCAGCCGGGTTGATAGGCTGGCGTTTCTCTTTTCTTTTCGGCTGGCCGCTCCCAAATCATTTGCTCAGCCGGTCTGTCTGCACAATTGCGACACCATTCTTACGTGGGGGATACCCGCGTCGATGAACTCTTCCCCCACCGTCCGGAAACCAAATTTTGTGTAAAACCCGACGGCATAAGTCTGCGCATTTACAACTGCCAGACACAGATGCTGTTTCTTCGCTTCCTCCAATAGCCGTTGCAGCAACACACCCCCTACACCGTGGCTGCGCCATTCTCTGAGTACTGCCATGCGTCCGATATGACCATCCGGCAACAGTCGTGCTGTGCCGATGGGCTTTCCTGTCGAATCTACCGCCAATATATGCAAGCAATCTGCATCAAACTCATCCCATTCCAGTTCGACAGGAACATGCTGCTCGTGAATGAACACTGTTTCACGAATGGCGCGCAATGCCGGGCCATTGTCTTGCCAATTTGCGATGTGCACAGTAAAGGGTGCCTCTAAAAATCCAGATTTCGTCACAATACTTCGTCGCTCACAAAAAATGTTTCCTTACAGATCCATCATATGCTGCGTCTACATTTTTTGTTCCCGCCTCATCTTGTTTAGAACTTTGAATTTTTAGAGGCACCCCAAACGATTTCACGCGATTCTCCAGGAAGCTGATACTTGATGATAATCAGGAAATAGTGATAGGCTTGATAATACTTGTTCACTGGATTTATATGAAGGGAGGCAGTATGAAAATTCGCTACAAATCACTTGCTCTGGTCGTGGCACTAGGCAGCATCCTATCTATCAGCGCTTGCCAGAAGTTCGGGGAAGGAACACATGAAACCTGGGTAGTTCCACCGGAAAAAGGGGTGGTGACCGACAACACCCTGACCGCCACGGTGAAAGCCGCGCTGCTGGCCGATCCGGAACTTAGGGGGCTGGATTTGCGGGTCGAGGTGCACAACGGTGAAATCATGCTGAGCGGTTTGGCGAGTAACCAGAGCCAGATAGACCGTGCCAACACACTCGCCTGGCTGGCGGAAGGCGTCAAAAAAGTGGATAACCGGATGAGTAGCAAGTGAGGGGCAGGGGCGCAGTGGGGAACAATCAAATATTTAGCAACAGGTCGAGTTCCGTCTGTCAGAAACCTCCTCCGTCCATATGCTGTAGTACAAATAGCGGGTGCACTCGCGCAATTGGTTGAACACCTTCGCGGATATCAGGGGAGACAGCGGCACAGCGCTGCCTTTCACGATTTTTTAATACCGTATAGTGATCGAAAAACCAGTCCGCAAGTCGCTATTGCTGTAATTCGCGACGCCAAGTTAGGGTGCAATACTGTCTCCCTATAACAAAGTTATGTGTTTTCGTAAGGGAGTAACATGACCGAAGTCCTGTTGTTGATCGCTGGCGCAATTGGCGGCTTCCTCGTCCATGCAGTGACGATGAAAGTCAGCTTCAAGCAACGCACCATTGATAACAAAATCAAGGTGTATGACGCGCTTATTACGCAATGGGTGAGAATGCGGAACTTTGTCTATACCCACCAAAACCAGAACTATTCAAACAAAATAATCCAGGAATTCGACCAAATCTACGGAGAGTCACAACGGTACATTGGGGAGGCCTTTCTGGTTTGCGAAGACTCAGATCTTACAACCGACATCAATAACCTAAACGAAAGGATATATCGAACTCAATGGCATCAACTCCCCCAAAACCAAGTAGATGTAACAATGGAACAGATAAAGACTGATGCGATCGTAGTGATATCCAGAATGAGAGAAGACATTAGGAGTAGCACTCGGTTCGAATGGCAAGACTTCGTACATATCTTTTGTGGATTATTTGGGTCCAAAAAAAGAAATTAAACACAAAATTTTTTGTTTGGGCCGACGCAGTGAGACGCCGCGTGGTTTCCTGTAAGTTTGGTGGCCAGCGCGGCTCAACAAAACGTTGGGGCTAACCGAAAGGAACGCCATGAGACTTACGCTGTGTTTGCTTCTGCTTTCAATGCCGGTATCCGGCATGGCTGAGGTTTTCCGGTGCGGCGAGTCCAAAGGGGGTCGCTCACCGAAAATCTAGACCGCTATGATCGCAATTCTATAGCGAATGTGGGAGGAACCATTTGCTATGCGGGGTTTGAATATCCAAGTTAGATCGAAACTTTGCGTTCGAACACTGCCGATCATATCCCGTCCTAGCTGGTACAAGTTTAGAGTAACATGATGTAGTCACCCTCAATTCGTGCAGGAAAATTTATCTCGATTATGACTTTCTTTTCCCTGCTTCTGCTGCTGGCTACCATTATCGGTGCCATTCTGTTTGTTCCGCCACTGCGGCGCTCACTCGTTTCCAACCGGGTGCTGAAAATTTTCCGCAAGATACTGCCGCAGGTTTCGCAGACCGAGCAGGAGGCGCTGGATGCGGGAACCGTATGGTGGGATGGCGATCTGTTCAGCGGTAAACCGGACTGGAACAAGCTGCTGGCTTACCCCAAGCCACAACTGAGTGCCGCAGAGCAAGCCTTTCTTGCTGGTCCGGTGGAACAGTTGTGCGCGATGCTGGATGAATGGCACATCACGCGCGAGCTGCACGATCTGCCGCCCGAGGTCTGGCAATTCATCAAAGATAACGGCTTTTTTGGCATGATTATTCCAAAGCAATATGGTGGCCACGGTTTCTCGGCGCTGGCACATTCCACAGTAGTGATGAAAATCGGCTCGCGCAGCGGTACTGCGGCGGTAACAGTGATGGTGCCGAATTCACTGGGGCCGGCAGAGCTACTGCTACATTACGGTACCGAGGAGCAGAAAAACCACTATCTGCCGCATCTGGCAAAAGGGCTGGAAGTGCCATGTTTCGCGCTCACCGGCCCCAATGCCGGGTCGGATGCGGGCGCGATTCCCGATTCCGGCATTGTCTGCCGCAGCGAATTCAACGGCCAGCAGGACGTGCTGGGAATGCGCGTCACTTGGGAGAAACGCTATATCACGCTGGGTCCGGTGGCAACACTGCTGGGACTGGCGTTCAAGCTTCACGACCCTGACGGACTGCTGGGAGGAGGGAAAGATCTTGGCATTACGCTGGCGCTGATTCCCACCAATACGCCGGGTGTCAATATAGGCCGCCGTCATTTCCCGCTCGATGCGGCTTTTCAGAATGGCCCCAACTCCGGCAAAGATGTGTTTATCCCGATGGAATGGGTGATCGGTGGGCGTGAAGGCGTGGGCTATGGCTGGCGCATGCTGATGAATTGCCTCGCCGCCGGGCGCTCGATTTCATTGCCCGCCACTGCCACTGGTGCGGCCAAACTGGCGGCACGCACCAGCGGTGCCTATGGCCGGGTGCGGGTGCAATTCAACACCCCCATCGGGCGCTTCGAGGGGGTAGAAGAAGCGCTTGCTCGCATCGGTGGCAATACCTATATGATGGACGCAGCGCGGGTGATGACAGCAGGTGCAGTGGATCTCGGCGAAAAACCTTCGGTCATTTCTGCCATCGTCAAATACCATCTCACCGAACGCAGCCGCCAGGCGATCAATGATGCAATGGACATACACGGCGGCAAGGGTATTTGCATGGGCCCCAGCAATTATCTGGCGCGCACCTACCAGCAAACCCCAGTCGGCATTACGGTGGAGGGTGCCAACATTCTTACGCGCAGCATGATGATCTTCGGCCAGGGTGCAATACGTTGTCATCCTTTTGTGCTGAAGGAGATTCACGCAGCCAACGACAACAACCCCGCGCGCGCTACGTTGGAATTTGACCAGACATTGCTGGGGCACGCCGCTTTCAGTGCCAGCAACGGCTTGCGCTCTCTGCTACATGGACTGACTGGCGCTTCCCTGGCGAATGCGCCGGGTAATGCCGCCGCCGAACTGCAGCATTACTACCGGCAGTTGACGCGCTTCTCCGCCGTCTTTGCGCTGGTTGCCGATATCTCCATGCTGGTATTGGGCGGTGCACTGAAACGCAAGGAAAAACTCTCCGCTCGCCTTGGCGATATGCTCAGCCTGCTTTATTTGTGCTCTGCAACACTGAAGCGTTTCGAGGATGATGGCCGTCCTGCAGCCGATTTGCCATTGGTACATTGGTCAATACAGGATGCGCTTTACCATCTGCAACAGGCATTGGATGGCTTGCTGGATAATTTTCCCAACCGGATGGCGGCATGGGCGTTGCGGTTGCTGGTATTTCCCTTGGGCAAGCCATTCTCCCCGCCATCAGATGAACTGGGCCACAGAGTGGCCGCGTTGTTGCTGGAGCCGGGGGAAGCACGTGACCGTCTGACTGCGGGGATCTATCTCCCAACGTCTACTGATGAGCCGTTGGGCGTTCTGGAGCAAGCGTTGCAATGCGCAGTGGTGTGTGAAGTGGCGGAAGCCAAGGTTCGCGCTGCCATCAAAGCCGGTCTGATTTCCGCGCGGGGTGATGAGAAAATCGCTGAATCGCTGCAACAGGGAGTCATCACCGCTGTTGAAGCGGAATCGCTGGAGAAAATGAAATCTCTGCGCCGCTGCGTCATCATGGTAGACGATTTTCCTGCAGATTTCGGCAAACAGAAATAAATACGGCCATGCAAGACAACCCGATGGACATTATCCCGGTGGAGATAGCCGGAACACTGGCTGGCCTGTTCAGCGAGCGTGTGCGCCGCTCGCCACAGCGGGTAGCTTACCGGGATTTCGATCAGTCGAACGGAAAGTGGCGCGACCGTACTTGGGAGCAAATGGCTCATGCGGTAGCGCGCTGGCAGATAGCTCTCGACAAAGAAGGCCTGGTTGCAGGTGACCGGGTAGCAGTGATGTCGAAAAACTGCCCGGAATGGGTGATGTTAGACCAGGCCGCGCTGGGATTGGGATTGGTGGTGGTGCCGCTTTACACTGCCGACCGCGCAGAGAATGCGGCGTATGTTCTGCGCGATGCCGGTGTCAAGCTGTTGCTGCTGGAAGATCTGGCGCAGTGGCAGGCATTCTCTGAAGTACGCGATCAGATCAACGGCCTGTTACGGGTTGTGACGATCAATCCGTTTGCAGATGACACCAACAAAGCTGCTGATGGCCTCGTGCTGGCGCTGCATAACTGGCTGCCACAGATGGTCATGGCAACCGAGGAAGTCCGGCATGTCTGCGCGCCGCATGATCTCGCCACCATCATTTATACCTCCGGCACTTCCGGCCGCCCCAAGGGAGTAATGTTGAGCCATCACAACATGCTCACCAACGCTCATGGCTGCTTACAGGTTGTGCCGGTGGGACAGAATGATCTGCTGCTTTCATTCCTGCCACTGTCGCATACGTTCGAGCGTACGGCCGGTTACTACCTACCCATGATGGCCGGGGCCACGGTCGCCCACGCCCGTTCGATCCAGCAGCTACAAGAAGATTTGTTGATTATCCGCCCGACCCTGCTGGTTTCAGTACCACGAATTTATGAACGGGTTTATGCCGGTATTCGGGCCAAGCTTGTGGAAGGACCGACTCTGAACCGTCAATTATTTAGCCTGGCGGTAGAAGTGGGCTACAGCCGCTTTGAACACCAGCAGCGACGGGGTTCCTGGCGGGTTTCGCACCTGCTATGGCCACTGCTGGAGAAACTGGTGGCACACAAAGTGATGAACAAGCTGGGTGGGCGCTTGCGGATGGCGCTGAGCGGTGGCGCAGCACTACCGACTGATGTCTCGCGCGTGTTCATCGGTCTGGGGTTACCCATTCTGCAAGGTTACGGCATGACTGAAAGCAGTCCAGTGGTATGCACCAACACTTTCGAGAATAATTTGCCGGTTAGTGTCGGCCCGCCTATTCCTGGGGTGACAGTGAAACTCGGTGAGAACAATGCGTTGCTGATTCACGGACCCAATGTGATGCTGGGCTACTGGCACAATCCGGAAGCCACGCGGGCAGTGCTAACTTCTGATGGCTGGCTCAATTCCGGCGATATGGCACGAATTGATGAGCAGGGGAGAGTGACCATTACCGGGCGTCTCAAAGAAATCATTGTCATGTCCAACGGGGAAAAAGTTCCGCCGGGGGATATGGAAGCGGCGATTCTGCGTGATCCTTTGATCGAACAGGTGATGCTGATCGGCGAAGGGCGTTCGTATTTGAGCGCGCTGGCCGTTTTGAATCCCCGCAACTGGGAAAGCGTGGCGGTACAGTACAATCTTGATCCTGACTTGCACCATGTACTGCGTGACCAGAAAGCCGAAGAAATCGTGCTGGAGAAAATCGCACATCAGATACGTGAGTTTCCCGGCTATGCCAAAGTACGTTGCGTGGCGCTGTTGCCAGAACCGTGGACAGTCGAGAATGATATGCTCACGCCCACCTTGAAACTGCGGCGAGGGCAGGTTCTGGAGCGCTACAAAGTTATGGTTGAGAGACTCTATGCGGGGCATTAGCCCGCCCTGAGCGAACATCTGCCTGTTAAACAAATTGAGGTACAACGAAAATGGATGATAATCCAAAAATCCACACGTCACTGCCCGCAGGACGCGATCCTATTTTGCGCATCGTGCCGATGCCGACGGATACCAATTACGCCGGTGACGTGTTCGGTGGCTGGATCATGGCGCAGGTGGACATTGCCGGTAGTCTGCCGGCAATCCGCCGTGCACGCGGACGGGTAGCCACAGTAGCAGTCAACTCTTTTGTGTTCAAGCAACCTGTATTTGTCGGCGATCTGGTGAGCTTCTATGCCGAGATCATCAAAGTAGGGCGCTCCTCGATCACGGTAGATGTAGAGGTATATGCCCAGCGTGGCCCGCGCGAGGGCGGTGACGAAATATGCAGCAAAGTGACCGAGGCAGTGCTGACTTACGTGGCGGTGGATGAGCAGCGCAAACCGCGTGTGGTGCCTCAAGAGTAAGGGCGTCTCTAAGAATTAAATGTTTTGAGTAAGACAAGACAGGAGGAGTAATTGAGCAACAATAATTTCATCGTGCGCAAGGTCGCAGTGCTGGGTGCAGGCGTAATGGGGGCGCAGATTGCAGCGCATTTGGTCAACGCCAATGTTGAAACGCTGCTGTTCGAGCTGCCGGCGAAGCAGGGCGATGTTACCGTTAATGCCAATGCCAATGTGATCAAGGCAGTGGAGAATCTGAAGAAGCAGGAGCCTGCGCCGCTGTCAGCCGCGACCAGGGCGGCCTGTATCCAGCCCGCCAATTACGACCAGCATCTTGAATTGCTCAGGGATTGTGACATCGTGATCGAGGCCATCGCCGAGCGCATGGACTGGAAAACCGAGCTGTACACCAGAATTGCGCCATATCTTGGCACGCACACTATTTTTGCCAGCAACACCTCCGGGCTTTCCATCAACCAGTTGGCGCAGGCATTTCCTGAAAGCCTGCGGCATCGTTTTTGCGGTGTGCATTTTTTCAACCCGCCGCGCTACATGCACCTGGTGGAATTAATCGCTTGCGAAGGAAGTGATGCCGCAATGCTCGATGACTTGGAAAAATTCCTCGTCACCTATCTTGGCAAGGGTGTGATCCGCGCCAAGGACACGCCCAATTTCATCGCCAACCGGGTGGGCATGTTTTCCATGCTGGCCACCATGCATCACGCCAGGGAGTTTGAGCTGGGTTTCGATCTGGTGGACGCCTTGACTGGTTCGTTGATCGGCCGCCCCAAAAGTGCTACTTTTCGCACCGCCGATGTAGTGGGACTCGATACCTTGGCGCATGTGATCAACACCATGCGCAATGGGCTGCCTGACGATCCGTGGCACCGGTATTATGCCGCGCCGGACTGGCTGCGAGGCTTGATCGACAGTGGTGCGCTGGGACAGAAAAGCAAACGTGGGGTGTATCAAAAAGTGGGCAAGGAGATCCACGTGCTTGATCTCGCCACCAAGGAATACCATCTCGCTGCAGGTGAAGTGGACGACGACATCAAGGAACTACTCAAACGTAAAAACCCGGCGGAAAAATTCGCTGCACTACGCGCCAGCCGACATCCTCAGGCGCAATTTCTGTGGGCGGTATACCGCGACCTGTTTCATTATTGTGCCGTGCATCTATCCGCCATCGCAGACAATGCGCGCGATCTTGATCTCGCCATGCGCTGGGGTTTCGGTTGGAATCTGGGGCCGTTTGAAATCTGGCAGGCGGCGGGATGGAGCCAGATCACAGACTGGATCAACGAAGATATCGCTGCAGGTAAAAGCATGAGCACAACACCACTACCTGCGTGGGTGCTGGAAATGGATCGTAGTGGCGTCCATACAGCGCAAGGCTCCTATGCACCAACTGCTAAAGCCCAGCGACCGCGTTCAGTCTTGCCGGTATACCGGCGGCAACTATTCCCCGACCGCCTGCTAGGTGAAGAAACACCGCACAGCATAACCATTTTCGAGACCGATGCCGTGCGCATGTGGCACACCGGCGATGACATCGCCATTGTCAGTTTCAAGAGCAAGATGCACACCATCGGCAGCGATGTGCTGGACGGAGTGCAACAGGCGATAAATGAGGCGGAGCGCAACTGGCGCGCACTGGTAATCTGGCAGACTGAACCTCCATTTTCCGCCGGGGCTAATCTGCAAAAAGCCACAGAGCGGTTGAAAAGTAATGGGCCGCCTTCCACTTTCAGTCTGCTGACACAGAAACTCAAAAAAACAGCGCGATCTGCTGTGCTTAAGGCTGCACGCAATCTTAATCTTGCCGATGCTCTGATGGCCGGAAAACTGGCAGAAGTCGAGGCAATGGTGGCGCAGTTCCAGCAGACTTCCCAAGACCTAAGGTACTCGATGATCCCCACGGTAGCAGCGGTGGACGGACTCGCTTTGGGCGGCGGCTGCGAATTTGTGATGCACTGCGACCGTGCCGTAGCTACGCTGGAGAGCTATATCGGTCTGGTGGAAGTGGGCGTGGGGTTACTGCCAGCAGGTGGTGGTTGCAAGGAATTCGCTTTGAGAGCAGCACGGGAGGCAAAGGACGGCGATCCTTTTCCACTGCTGAAAAGTTACTTCCAAACAATTGCTACGGCGCAATTGGCAAAGAGTGCCGAACAGGCAAAAGAGCTGGGGTATCTGCGTCCGGCTGACCTGGTGGTGATGAACCGCTTCGAGCTGCTCCACGCCGCCAAGGCACAGGCTGTTGCACTAGCGGAGGCGGGTTATCGTCCCCCGCTGAAAACTTATAATATTCCGGTAGCCGGTACTGCCGGCATCGCCACCATCAAGAGCATGCTCGTCAATATGCTGGAAGGCGGCTTCATTTCTGAGCACGACTATCTGATCGGCAGCAAGGTTGCGTATGTCATGTGCGGCGGTGATCTGACCCCCGGCAGTCTGGTGGACGAAACCTGGTTCCTGGAGTTAGAGCGTGCCGCTTTCATCGAACTGCTGGCGACCGAGAAGACGCAAGCACGCGTGGAGCATACGTTGAAAACCGGCAAGCCGTTACGAAACTAGAATTCAGGAGAAACGCCATGACCAATAGACAGGTTCAGGACGCCTACATCGTCGCTGCCGTACGTACGCCAGTCGGCAAGGCGCCGCGTGGAATGTTCAAAAACGTACGTCCCGATGACATGCTGGTACATGTGTTGAAAGCTGCGCTGGAGCAATGTCCCGGGCTTGACCCGGCAGCGATTGATGACGTGATTGCAGGTTGTGCCATGCCGGAAGCGGAACAGGGCATCAATGTGGCACGCATTGCGCTACTGCTGGCAGGACTGCCCAATAATGTACCGGGCATGACCATCAACCGTTTTTGCGCCTCGGGGGTACAGGCAGTGGCGCTGGCCGCTGACCGCATCCGCCTGGGTGAAACCGACGTGATGATAGGTGCAGGTACTGAGAGCATGAGCATGGTGCCAATGATGGGTAACAAGGTGGCAATGAATCCGGAGATCTTCCTGCATGATGAGAATGTCAGTATTGCTTATGGCATGGGCATGACCGGGGAAAAAGTTGCACAACGCTGGAAAATAAGCCGTGAGGCCCAGGATGAGTTTGCGGTGACCAGTCATACCAGAGCGCTTAAAGCCATTGAGACGGGTGAATTCGATCAGGAGATCGCACCTTATACCATCAAAGAAAAACGCCCCGATCTCGCCGTGCATGAAGTCCGCAACGTGACCACCGTCAAGAATACCGATGAAGGCCCCCGCCCTGGCACCAGCCAGGAGTCTCTCGCCAAACTGAAACCGGTATTCGCCGCCAGGGGTTCGGTAACGGCAGGCAATAGCTCGCAAATGTCCGACGGTGCAGGCGCGGTAATTGTAGTGAGCGAAGCTGCATTAAAGTGCTTCAATCTCACGCCCATCGGGCGCTTCATGGGATTCGCGGTAACTGGAGTGCCACCAGAGATAATGGGGGTTGGCCCGATCAAAGCGATACCAAAAGTCTTGCAGCAGGTTGGACTGAAGCAGGATGATATTGACTGGATCGAACTGAATGAAGCCTTTGCTGCACAGAGTCTTGCGGTAATCAATGATCTGGGGCTGGATCGCTCCAAGGTCAACCCTCTGGGTGGCGCAATTGCGCTGGGCCATCCTCTGGGTGCAACCGGTGCCATTCGCGTCGCCACGCTGCTACACGGCCTGCGCCGACACAAGCAGAAATATGGCATGGTGACCATGTGTATCGGCACTGGCATGGGTGCAGCCGGTGTATTCGAAGCGCTGTAAATTCCTAATACAAAAATTTAATCTAACCTACTATTAATATAATCGCCCCACTCTCCCTGCGCCTATCCTCGCGGCAAGAGAGGGGGAATTTCTAGTCCGATTGGCTGGTAACGCCCTATCTCAAATAGGCCGGCAAATTACTCAATCGGTGTATTGAAGTATCGGACAATGACAACCAGGTTATTTGAACTGATTTCCAACCGCATAGGCAGATGGTTACTTAAACTCTAAGAGAGGGGACAACAGTTATGCCTTTCAATCTCATCAAAGGAACATTTCACGTAGTCGGGTATTCTCCAGATGGGGACTCGATTCGGTTTCAAGCCGACGATCGCAGCAATTGGAATTTGCTTGATGGCCCTCCGGTCGAGTTGAACGCCAGGAACCACGCCCAGTTGCGCATCGAAGCGATCGACACACTGGAAACACACTATCAAGGCCAGCATCAACCGCTACAACTGGCCAATAAAGCAACACATTTTCTGCTCAATGAACTTGGAATCAAGAACGTCAAGTTCGACAATGCGGGCAAAGTCGTCTCCGCGCACGACAGCACTCGTGGGTACATCCTTTCGCGCAAGAGCGAAAAGTACCACCGCCCAGTTTCGTTTGTTTTTGCCGGTGGAGCCAAAGAGGTCGATGGAGCACAGATTTTTCTCAGCCCAGACCGTCTGATGGAAAGTATGAATTATAAGTCGGCGCTGGCTGGCTTGGCCTATCCAACCTACTATAGCGGGCTGTTTTCCGACTTAAGAGAAAAAATCACTTCGGCCGTTGCGCGGGCTCGGAAGGGTCACGGAAAGGGCATATGGCTAAAAGATAAGACGGCCAAAGGTTTCACTGTTTCAAGTCTCGCATCCGTCACTGACGAAGACGTTATTCTGCCAAAACTTTTCCGCCGCATCATCAACTTCATGGGCGATGGCGGCAACATCGACGGCTTTAAGGACTATCTCACCGCCAACCCAGACCAGGTACTGGAATTGAAGACCGGCCATTTCACTAACCTCGACACCTTCGTTGAAGTCACGGGGAATAATGTCAAACTCACGGCCAAACCTGAAGATCTGGTATTTGTCGAAAAGTAGGAAAAAGCGGGGCAATACAGCTGGATTTCAACTGATTCAGGCGGTGGGAGTAAAAACAGGAACCTCAGCAGCTGGTTCTAGATAACATTAACATCGCGTCTGATGCGCCATTTACTGCACACCGTAACAACCGTTGCTCAGCAAGCCAAAACGAAAAGTTTTTTGCCGCCCACTCAAGACATACCTGAGTTAACTCGCATACAAAGACAGCACTGGCCAGGCAATGCTACGGGTGTCGCAATTAAACGCAGATCACAATAGCGCTGACCTGTTCTTATGACTCTTGATTATGACTGTAACCTGGTCATTCAGAAACCGTTATTTCTGCCCGAAATAAACGTAACCTTTCTGCGGGATTTCCGCTTCTGCAAAGCGCTTGCGTTCATCCTTGTCCAGTTTCTTGTCCCACCAGATGGCGCGCGCTTCTTTCTGCTGCTCGGCCAACTGCGGATTTTTCGCGAACAATTCGCGCATAAATTTAGTGTGCTCGGATTCGTACAGTTCCATGGTTTGCTTTATTCATCTCGATGATAATTTGGAAACTTTAACATAACTGAGGCAGACCTCGCATTAATTCAGCATTCGACTGCAAATGCTGAGCTGCGCGCGCTCAAGGTAGGGCAGGTGAAAGTCTGTTTCTAACTGTGGCGACCTTATTGTCCTGAACCAAATCAAACTTCCAGATATCCGCCATTATGCGGGTTGTGTTTGTGCAATCCTTTAACAAATTCGGAGAACGGCAAAGCAAATTCACTTTCAAGTTTTTCCGCCCGTTGTTTTAATTCTTCCCACGCCAGTTTGCCGGGGCTGTGCTTGAATGCAAAAACGATCTGGTTGCCACGGATTTCCGTCAAAAATGTCACGACATGACCGTTGAAACTATGCTGGATACGCCGCATATACTCAGCATGGCCCTTGTCTCTGCTGAGCAGATTAATCACCAGCACACCGTTTCTTGTTAACGCCTCACGTGCGCGATTGTAGAAATCCTGGCTGCAGAGTGTGTCGACTTGACGGCCATCGTCAAAGCCATCAATCATCAACACATCCGCGCTGGCGGGATGACTGGCGACATACTCGCCACCTTCTGCAATTACCACTTGCAGGCGCTCGTCATCGGCGGGCAGGGAAAAATAATTACGTGCCGTCATAGCAATCTGCGGGTCGATTTCAATCACGGTGGTTTTTGTCTGCGACATCTGGTGATACACGAACTTCGCCAGAGATCCGCCGCCTAAACCCACCATCAGAATATTTGCAGGGTCGGGATGAAACAGCAGAAAACCCATCATGCAGCGGGTATAAGCCAGCTCCAGATCATTGGGTGCGGTCAACCGCATGGCACTTTGAATCATGCTGCTGCCCAGATGCAATGCGCGCACCCCATTTTGTTCGCTCAGCTCAACGCCGGATTCGTGATGCTGGGTGCGCCATCTAGAAAATCGGATCATAACGGCGCTCCTGAAAGATTATATCCACCATTACAGCCAGCTTGCCGAGATCTGGCACTGGGTACAAATCAAACCGTGACCGGCCCCATAAGAGTTTCCCGTCCAATACATTTACACTACCTAACCAACCCATCGGTTCTTTACAATTCAGCATGATAAGTTCATAGTGACCGCGACAGGATTACATGGAATTTACTTGGATTCCACCTGAAAGTCCGCCGGCCCTGCATAAATCACTTGAAGAAGAAATAATTCATAACTCATGAAAAAATCCATTGCGATTATAGTCATGCTTCTAGCTGGGTGTGCAAGTGTCGGCAGCGTAAAAGATAAACCTCAACTTTACGATGGCAAGCTCCAGGGGAATCACTCTGGTCTGGCACGCTGTGTCGTTGATAGACTTCAGGCAGATAGCCGCTGGGTAATTAAAAGTCTGCAGCACAAAATGTGGGAATACCCGGATATCAGCGCATCAGAAATTTATGCCTACGCGCTATACTCATTACCGGACATGTATGCACGCAACTCGCCCACGAACCCTGATGCAGTAATAGATTACTCAGCCCCGCAGCCGGAAATCCGCGCCTATACGCAGAGTGCGTACACTGGGCCCGAATATGCGTTCCTCCTGCTGCTAAAGCAGACCGACGCCACCACCGTGCTGGCTACGCTAAAAGGAAATAAATACGAGAGCCGCATTGCATGGGAGAATTTACAGGCGTGTACATCCCCTGCTATAAAACCAAAATAGTTGTTAGTCGTGCGTCACCTATAAATAAACTTGGAAAATACTATGAGATTCTGTTCTATTGTTCTTCTTTTGTTGCTTGCCGGATGTAGTAGTAAGACTGAACTTGAAATGTGCATGCAAGCTACTATCCAAGCAAATGAACCATACTCAAATCAGCAAATCAAGGATGAAGTGGAAGCCAGGGCCAGGGCAGACTGCCTGAAAGTCACTTCTGTCATACAAGACAAATAGTACCCGCCATGTACGGAATTTGTCGTTTCAGGAACCCACCCACGAGGTGGCTCTTCTTTGTTGCGATGGCTTCGCATTACAGGTAGACAGTCTGGTAGACTGCCTGTTGATACCCGTCGAATATTGATCACTTATGCCAACCCAGCCGCTATTTAATTCGGAACTGTATACCCTTGGGGCAATTCTTACTTTCTGTGCTGTATGCGTGAGTGCAGTAGCCATTTACAAAAGGGGGAAAGTATCTCTTTTAGAGATGGTGACGAGTGTTGCTTTATTTGGATCAATAATTGCCATGTTATGGCCGGTCACATTGATACTTATTTATAAATATCGAGCTCGGCTGTTAAAAGCTCTTTGGAATGAATAAACAAACCAGTGTGAAATAAGGAATCCGCCAACCCCCTCGTTTAGTGTTACACCTGAGTAGCGAATAGCGGCGATTTACAACGCCGCCGCAATTTCTCTGAAACTGTTCAACCCCGCCTCCAGGTTGTCGATGATCTCCAACGCCAGTTCATCCGGCTCGGGCAAGTTGTCCAGATCGGCAAGGCTCTTATCCTTCAACCAGAAAATATCCAGACTGGTTTTATCGCGCGCAATGATTTGATCAAAGCTGAATTTGCGCCAACGGCCTTCCGGATTGTTTTGTTCGTTCCACAACTCTTTGCGCTCATGGCCATTTTTCTGCATTTGGCTTGCTCTTGAATGTCTTGATTTGAGGGGAAAGCCCTGCCTTCCTGATTAAGACTTTGAAAGTACCAGAAGGGGTTTTAGTGATTGTCGCCATGTCATACCTCATTAGAAAGTGTACTGAAAATGTACCGAATGGGTATTCCTAGGCAACAGGGATTACTGTAACTCATTGATTTATTGGTGCCCTGAACACGAATCGAACGTGTGACCTACCCCTTAGGAGGGGGTCGCTCTATCCACTGAGCTACCAGGGCGGAAGTGACATTTTACGCTATTATTCCATTATGAATAAACCCAAGCAGGCCTCTGATGCAACTCCTGCGCTACGTGGAAAGCTGCCGCGCACCGTAGTTGTCCTTGGCTTGGTCAGCTTCTTCAACGATTTCGCTTCTGAAATCGTCATTCCGCTCATTCCGATTTTACTGGCGACCGTGCTGGCCGCCGGCCCGGTGGCGCTGGGACTGATCGAGGGCGTTGCCAATGCGGTGGCAAGCCTGCTCACATTATGGTCGGGACGGCATTCCGATGTCATGAGCGGTCGGCGCAAGGGGCTGGCGGTAATGGGCTATACGTTGTCCAATTGCACCCGTCCATTACTGGGGTTGGCTGGTTCCTGGCCGATGGTGCTGGTGTTACGCAGCATTGATCGGGTTGGCAAGGGTCTGCGCAGCGCGCCACGTGATGCGTTGGTGGCGGATGCAACGCCACCCCACATGCGCGGCTACGCCTTCGGCTTTCACCGTGCGCTGGATAACGGTGGGGCGGTGGCAGGGAGTCTGGCAGCGGCGGCAGCGCTGACATGGTCAGGCTTGAGTCTCACCGAAGTGATTTTGTGGTCAGCGATTCCGGGCTTTGTCGCGGTGTTGCTGCTTGGTTTTGGCGTCAAGGAAGAGAAAGCTGCTGTGGTTCCAGTCCCCATCGCACTCCCGCCTTTGCGCTGGTCGGCGCTATCATTGCCGATGCGACGTTATCTGCTAGTACTAATGCTGTTCACTTTCGCTCGCGCTTCGGAAACATTCATTTTGCTACTGGGGCACCAATTAGGCGTGGGGGTGGTCGAACTGTTGTTGTTATGGTCAGCATTGAATCTTGCCAAGGCAACTACCTCCACTTGGGGCGGACAACTGGCTGATCGTGCCGGGCGTGGGGTCTTGATGCTGATCGGCTGGACGGCATTTGCGCTGTCGTTTTTGCTGCTCGGTCTGGTCACGGATAGCACCGGGCTGTGGGTAGTAAGTATTTTCTATGGTCTCTGCATGGGCATGAGTGAGGGTGCGGAACGCGCGATCATCAGTGATTATGCAGATCCTGGTGAGCGTGGCACGGCATTTGGCTGGTATCATCTGGTGATAGGCATCGCGGCAATTCCGGCGGGGCTACTATTCGGCAGCATCTGGCACTTCCAGAGTGCAGCGATGGCGTTCTTTTTTGCCGGTGGGCTGGCGGCTTTTTCGGCTCTGTTATTGCGGTGGTGGGCGTGGCCCGTCAGATAAAATAAGGAATGAGACATGGAATGGAATAGCACTTCAAGTTTTACACAGGAGATTCATTATGAAATCGCTAACAATCATCACCACGCTGCTAGCAGCGAGTTTGTTTTTCGGGAGCCATGCCGTGCGCGCTGAATCGCCTAAGGTGGGCCAACCTGCACCGGATTTCAAGTTGCCTGATCAGGACGGTAAAATTCACACGCTGGCGGATTTTCGCGGCAAGTGGCTGGCGCTGTATTTCTACCCCAAGGACGACACGCCCGGCTGTACCGAGCAAGCGTGCAAATTCCGTGACGATCTTCACCAGCTCACGGCATTGGGCGCACAAGTGATCGGCATCAGCGTGGACAATACTTCCAGCCATGCCGCATTTGCCAAAAAATACAATCTGCAGTTCCCACTTCTTTCCGACAGCAAAGCCGAGACTGCCGCACGCTACGATTCGCTGCTCAATCTGGGCATTATCAAATTTGCCAAGCGCAATACTTTCCTGATCGATCCGCAAGGCATTATTGTCAAGATCTATCTATCGGCCAGCGCCTCGCGCAATGCGCTGGAGGTGGTGGAGGATTTGAAGAAGCTAACCGCTTTATGAGACTTGGTGCCACAGCTTCTGTAGAATGACCTCAACAATAACAAGGGAGAATAGTGATCATGGCGAATCTAAGCGTAGACCAGCTGGCAAAGCTGAAACAAGCACTGCAACAGCGTTACCTGGAATTGCAGGAAGACGTCCGTAGCGAATTGGAACGTTCTGGCGACCAGCGTTATATCGATCTGGCAGGCAAGGTGAGTGATGTCGGCGACGATTCAGTGGCGGATATGCTGATGGATATCGATACTGCCATCATTGACCGCCAAGTGCAGGAGATGCGCGAGATAGAAACGTCTCTAAAGCGCTTGGAAGCGCCTGACTTCAGTGATTGTACAGATTGCGGCGGTGAAATCGGCTTTGACCGGCTGCTGGCTTACCCTACTGCGCAGCGCTGTACGCCTTGCCAGAGCCGGCACGAAAAAACCTTTCACCACGAATCGAATCCGAGCTTGTAGAAAAACCTGGAATCATGATTTGACGCTCCCCGGCACGGATGTCTTAAGCAACACCAGCACCGCGCCGCTGCCGCCATCCTCTGCTCTGGCTTGACAGAAAGCCAGCACGTCATCACGTTGCGCCAGCCAGCTTCCCACCAAAGTCTTCAGCACTGGCCCGCGATCTTTCGAGCCCAATCCCTTGCCGTGTATCACGCGCACACAACGAAAACCGCGCTGGCCGCTGACGTTGAGGAATGCTATTAGCTCCAGCCGTGCCTGATCACGGGTAAACCCATGCAGATCAAGCTGCGCTTGTATCCCCCAGTAACCACGGCGCAACCGTCGCAATGTCTGGTGCGATACGCCGGGGCGCATGAATGACCATGCATCGCCCGCTTCTATTTCCAGTGGAATATAATCGGAGAGAGAATCAGCCGACGCAAATTGTGCGTCACAGGGCGCCTGCTGGGGAATGGGTTGAGGGCGCTTGCGTGAGTGGGTGATCTTGCCGGGTTCGGCCAGCGGCGCAACGTCCCGCACTGCATCGCGAAACGCGGCAGCATCATCGCTGCCTGTAGGAATAAGCGCGGGTCTGGATGCAAGCTTGTCATCACGCCGTTTCATGCATCAGCCTCGATTCTGCCTGGTCGCCGCTCACCCCGAATGATCGAGATGTTTTTCTGCATCCAGCGCTGCCATGCAGCCACTGCCCGCGCTGGTCACGGCCTGGCGATAGATGTGATCCTGCACGTCGCCTGCCGCGAATACGCCGGGTATGCTGGTGGCGGTAGCGTTGCCCTGATTGCCACCGCGCGTGACGATGTAGCCATTCTGCATTTCCAGCTGCCCCTGAAAAATATCTGTGTTGGGCTTGTGGCCGATGGCAATAAATACGCCTTGTAAATCCAGGGTCTTGGTGGAACCATCCCCGGTGTTTTTGATGCGCATGCCGGTAACACCGGATTTGTCACCCAGCACTTCATCCAGCACCTGGTTGAGTTCCAGCGTAACGTTGCCGTTCTTTGCCTTGTCCATCAGCTTGTCTATCAGGATTTTTTCTGAGCGGAATCTGTCGCGCCGATGCACCACGGTAACCCGACGGGCAATATTGGAAAGATAAAGCGCCTCTTCTACCGCCGTGTTGCCGCCGCCTATCACTGCCACATCCTGACCTTTGTAGAAAAAACCGTCGCAAGTGGCACAGCCGGATACGCCCCTGCCCATGAATGCTTCTTCGGAGGGCAGCCCCAGATACTGCGCAGATGCACCGGTGGCAATGATAAGTGCATCGCAAGTGTAGGTTGCCTGATCACCGATGAGCGTGATGGGTTTGTCCGTGAGCCTGGCAGTGTGAATATGATCAAAAATGATCTCGGTGTTGAAGCGCTCCGCATGTTTCTGGAAGCGCTCCATCAATTCTGGGCCCTGTACGCCCATCGCATCGGCTGGCCAGTTGTCGACATCGGTGGTAGTCATAAGCTGGCCGCCCTGAGCCATGCCGGTGATAACCACGGGGTTCAGGTTGGCACGCGCAGCATAAACTGCGGCAGTATACCCGGCTGGCCCGGAACCAAGAATGAGAAGGTGGGAGTGTCTAGTTGTCATAGATATCCAGAAATAAAAATCTTTTTCATTGTAAAGGACGTGGAGGAAAGACAAACAATATGCAGGTAAAGAAAAGGGCAACAGGTTTCTTTGGTGACATTTTTGATTTTGCTTTCCTTCGTATCCTCTGCGGTTATGATTTACTTCTACGCTAAGCCAATCGTTGTTCTACCCAATCTGCCACGCTTTCCAGTGCTGCAGGCAGATTGTCCGGTTCGGTGCCGCCTGCCTGCGCCATGTCGGCGCGGCCGCCACCTTTGCCGCCGACCTGTTGCGCGACCATATTCACCAGTTCGCCCGCTTTGATTTTCGCAGTAAGATCGGGAGTCACGCCAGCAATCAGTGTGACCTTGCCATCGGCTACTGCGGCCAGCACGATGGCGGCAGATTTAAGTTTATCCTTAAGCTTATCCACGGTTTCGCGCAGGGTCTTGGCATCCGCACCTTCCAGGAAGGCAGCCAGTACCTGCATGCCTTTTACTTCCCGCGCGTGTGCGGTGAGATCGTCACTCTGCGAACGGGCGAGTTTTGATTTTATCTGTGCCAGTTCTTTTTCCAGATGTTTTACATTGTCCAGGATTTGCGTGATGCGGGCAGCAGCTTCCGGCGGCTGCGCCTTCACCGCAGCTGCCACTTGCTGCAATTGTGCTTCCTGCTTCTGAATGTAAGCCAGCGCACCCTCGCCCGTCACCGCTTCCACCCGCCGCACTCCCGCCGCCACGCCGCTCTCGGCCACGATCTTGAACAGCCCGATATCGCCTGTGCGCCTGACGTGGGTGCCGCCGCATAACTCGCGCGAGGAGCCGATGTCGAGCACCCGCACTTCCTCGCCGTATTTTTCGCCGAACAGCATCATCGCGCCGGTTTTTTGTGCATCCGCAATCGTCATCACACGCGCTGCCGTTGCTGCATTGGCGATAATTTCCGTGTTCACCAGAACTTCCACCTTGCGGATTTCCGCATCCGTCAGCGGCTGGTTATGCACGAAGTCAAAACGCGTCTTGTCGGCATCGACCAGCGAACCTTTTTGCTGCACGTGGCTACCCAGCACCTCGCGCAACGCCTTGTGCATCAAGTGCGTGACCGAGTGGTTGCGCTCGGTGCGCGCGCGCGCTGCCGGATTAACCTCCGCCAGCACCTTGTCGCCGGTGACTAGCCGCCCACTACGCAGCAGCCCCTTGTGGCCGAATACCTTCGCCTGAATTTTTTGCGTATCCGCCACGGCGAAAGTGCCGTTGCCAGCCAGCAACTCACCGCAATCTCCTACCTGCCCGCCGGATTCGGCATAAAACGGTGTTTGATCAAGTACCACCACCGCCTCATCGTCGGCCTCGATAAAATCCACCTGGCTACCTTGCTTATAGATGGCAAGCACTCGGCCTTCGTGCTGCAAACTCTCGTAGCCGTGGAATTGGGTCGAGCTTCCACTGTACTCAATCCCGTCCTGCATGGTGAACTTGCTCGCTGCCCGTGCTCGTTCACGTTGACACTCCATGGCTTGTTCAAAACCCGCGTGGTCCACGCTGATGCCGCGCTCGCGCGCAATGTCGGCGGTCAGGTCGACGGGAAAGCCGAAAGTGTCATAGAGCCGAAATGCCACATCACCAGAGAGTTCAAGGCGCACATCTATTTCCTCAGCCGCCTGAAGTGATGGCTTCTTTGAACCACAGACGTAGAATTTCTCTTGATTTGGAAACCGACTAGCTGCAATGTTAAGCATCTCTTGGTTGTAATAATCAAAAATAGCCACCCTTATAGGTATTTCGTTATTTCTTTGAAGCTCTGCTGCAACATACATATTCCCACTGGAACCACCACTGTATTGCCATGATGTAACATCCGCACCACGATCAGCAGCTAATTGATAACGGGCTCGCATAGAAGGAGAAAACTCATCTTCCAGCAAGCTCATGCCACGCTCAATGGTCTGGGAAAACAGCTCTTCCTCCTGCTTCAGCACCGCCGCCACGCGCGCCTTGGCTACAACCAATTCGGGATAGGCTTGCCCCATCACCTGCGCCAGATCTTCCACCAATAAATGAAAGAAGGGCTGTTTCTGCTCAAGCTGATAGCCATGCCGAATAGCGCGGCGGATGATGCGCCGCAGCACATAGCCGCGGCCTTCGTTGCCGGGAATCACTCCATCGGTGATAAGGAAAGAACAGGCGCGGATGTGGTCGGCAATCACCTTGAGCGAGTTGCTGGTTAAATCTGTGGTGTTTGTAATCCGTGCCGCCGCCTTGATCAAAGCCTGGAACAGGTCAATTTCGTAATTGCTGTGCACCTGCTGCATTACCGCAGAAATACGCTCCAGTCCCATGCCAGTATCCACCGCTGGCTTGGGCAGCGGATGTAATGTGCCAGCACTATCGCGGTTGTATTGCATGAACACCAGATTCCAGATTTCGATGTAGCGGTCGCCATCGGCCTCTGCCGTGCCCGGCGGGCCGCCCGCGACGACCGGGCCGTGATCGTAGAAAATTTCCGAACAAGGGCCACAAGGGCCGGTATCACCCATCTGCCAGAAATTGTCCATGGTGGCGATGCGCACCAGTCGCGCTGGCGCAATACCGATTTCGTTGAGCCAGATGTCGGCGGCTTCATCATCCTCGGCATATACCGTCACCCACAGTTTTTCCTGTGGGATCTGCAGTGTGACGGTGAGGAATTCCCAGGCGAACTGGATGGCATTGCGCTTAAAATAATCACCGAAACTGAAATTGCCCAGCATCTCGAAAAACGTGTGATGACGCGCGGTGTAACCGACATTTTCTAAATCATTGTGCTTGCCGCCCGCGCGCACGCAACGCTGTGAACTCACCGCGCGCACATAAGGGCGCTGATCCTGGCCGAGAAATACGTCTTTGAACTGCACCATGCCCGCATTGGTGAACAGCAGTGTGGGATCGTTGCCGGGAACGAGTGGACTTGATGCCACGATGGTGTGACCATGTGACTCGAAATATTCGAGAAATTTTTGTCTAATTTCGCTGCTGTTCATTGCTGCACCCGGACTCAAAAATTACGCTCCAGACTGGCTGGACAAGGCATGCATCATACCATCCAGTCCCGTCTTGGTCTTGATCGGTTTAATGCCGATGTTAGCATCTCATGTCGTTTACACATCTATCGTGTCATCGTTTAAAGCACATTAGGTTAAAAGGTATGGCGCAATTATTAAAATTCTGTAAGCCAAAAACAGGCTGGGTTATGGCGCGTAAAATTCAAACAACCGGAACTGCCCTAATATTTTAAATCCGCGCCATAAAAGTTTATTGCCAATAATAATCGACGATTGCATTCCAGCGGGGCAAAGTCTTATCTCCTACCCGGTAGCGCATATCGTCGTAATCAAAAACGAACAACTTCGCAGCCTCAAAGCAACAGTATTTACGCATCGATTTCTCGGCGGTCAGTCCATGAATGACGTTCTCCAGAAAATAGAGATCAACATATTCGACCCGTCTTCTACTCGCATGGACGTGTATCCTCTTTCGTTGGGGCTGCAATGCACGCAACTCGCTGGCAATGTTCTTCAGCTTATCCACGTTTTCACCTGAATCTACATCTATTCCAATCAATTCATTTGCATCCTCAAAGTATCGCAGCACCGACGAAACATCCGGCAATTCATGGCTCGCGGCATTGAAAAGAAATAGCAGGAAATTCCGGCTGTCGATTTCCTCTTCGCACAGTCGTCGTAAGACATTCAGCCGACCGGGTTTGATTTCCATCCCTTGTAGCAATAATTCACTCGTAGCCAGCAGATTGTTCAATGAAGTCTGGGTTATCACGTTCATCCCCCCAGAGCCTCTTGGAAATACCGATTCATCTTTTCCTGCAATTCCGCAGACACCGGATTTCTCGAAGCATCGGCAACCACTTCTTCCAAACGCGCAATCTCGCGCTCAAGGAAAGAATGAATCACAGGAATGCGCAGTCCGTTATCTATCTCAGCTCCCGACCTTTTTAGCTCGGTCAGTTTAGCGATGCTGTCCTTCAACCCGTTGTCACTCACCATGCCAGCCACCAAGTCGTCAAAAACCATCGGCACGACTCCCAACCCGCGTTCGATCCACAAACACGCAAGAACCGGGCGCAGCACATAGAAATATTTTTTCAACCACACCATTTCGCCTTGCAGATACTCGCGAAAATTTCCCTTCGCCATGTGCAAGTAGTGGTGAAGACACGCAGCGGGCTGGTAGAAGTCTTGCGCAAGGGAGCGGTACGCAGCCATTGTCACGGCATCTTCTCGATACACAATCGGCGAAGAAAGCCACTCCAACAACACGGGGTTGGACTTTTTCATCAAGCGCAGACTCTTGCGCAAATCCCAACCATTCACATCCAGCAAGGCATCTATCGGCAATTCGATCACATCATGTTCTTCCCCGATGGATAGATACCAGTCACGCGGGTGGCAATAAATAAAACGCACATCCCAATCACTATCGACGGAATCAAATCCCCATCCACGGCTGCCGGATTCACAAGCGTAAAGAATCCGCACCCCATGCTCAACTTCGATACGAGTAAGCATTTCCTGAATGTGCTGATGCATCACCCGCCTCTGTTTGTGCGCGGCGCCCTGGAATTGTCCGCTGCGGCAATTTTGGTATGCGTCCACCCCCCCAGATACTCAAAAAGAGCATCCGTTGCAGCTAAAAAACTAGCAGATAATTTAGCACCCACACTGAGAGACACACGACCATCTTCTTCACATGATGTAAATACCGTGAAGATATGTTTATCAGAAAGATGGATGAATCCAGAGGTGGCCTTATGGGTGATATGGCGATCAAGCTCAGGATGCATTTATGCCCCGCTATTATTTGCCCGCGCCAAATTCAATACCAACAAGCGGCGCAGGATTTCTTCGTCCGGCATCTCGGGTGTGTAGTCGTTCCAGCCGTAAGCCTTGGCGACGGCGGCATCCAGCGTTTTGTGGGCGTTGTCCAGCCATGCGGATCGGGCGTTGTAGAGGTTGGTGAGGGTGCGTTTTTGTAGGTCGGATTTTAATCCGACAAGTCGGGATGAATCCCGACCTACATCAGCATCAACCTTGGCAATGGGGCGCGCGGGATAGCCCGCTTTTTCTTCTTCCGGCGTGCGCAGCCAATCTACCCACTCCGGCGGGTTGAGCCAGTTATCGCGCAGTAAGTTCAACTTGCGAGCGGCCTCTGCAATCGCTTCAGCGTTGCGGCCTGTCAACGTATCGTGTGGAGTCAATCCTTCAGGAAACGGGAAGGTCTCGAAGGTGGTGGTCGGTGTGTAGCGCGGACGATCTTCCAAACTCGTACCCATACGCAATGACCACAACTCGTGAAAGCGCGAATGGAGAATGCCAAATGTAGTATCGTCGGAGCGTGTGGTTACGATAAGCATTTGGTCAGGCAAAACAGCGGCATCAACCCAAACAAAGATTCGATGTTTAGAAACGTGCGGCGTAGCAATATAACGTGGCAATCCTTTGAGAGCGGCGCGCATGCCTGGGCGTGCTTCGGCGTGACGCCACCAGTATTTTCGGTAAGCCTCGCGGTTATTCTTCTCTCGCTCTGGTTTGACATGTTGCACCACATATTCAAACGGAGTTTCATATAACGCTGCATCAGCTTCGGTCATAGCCAGACCATAATCAATAATCCAAGTATCAGAAGCACGACGGGTGATATCCATTCCATTCGCCCAAGGGCGTACGACATCGCTGTTCGGTCTGCTGTTCGGATTCGGCAGCGTGAGCCATTTTCGCGCCAGTTCGCCCGGTATATCGAACGGGGCTTTTTTCGAAGCACCCATGAAACACACACCTGCATTCTCTTTCAGCGGCTGGGCTTGCGTGAGATTCAGACCCTCACCTGCGGTCAGGTCGGCGTGGATGGTTTCAACGGAGTTGCCGTTAAGCACGACCGACTGGATTCCCGCCCGCGCGGGAATGACGGAAATACCGAAGCACACTAGCGAAACGCGTACCGCTGCGCCTTCGTTAATCCATTCCTCATCGCTCCACGCATTGAAGATTTTGGAAGTGTCACAAATGCGCGCCAGCACTTGCTGATTTGCACCGCCGCGTATCGAGTTGGTGGCGACCAGTCCAGCGCGCCGGCACTTGCCCGCCTCGATCTGTGCACGCGCTTTCTCAAACCAGTATGTAACCAAGTCTGCGCCGCCCGGTACACGACCATCATATTCAGAGCGCAGGGTTTGAACATAATCTTCGCCAAGCTCGCGTAGCATTTTGCTGCCACCCAAGAACGGCGGGTTGCCAATGATGACATCAGCTTGCGGCCATTGCGCTTCGAAAATCCCCCTCACTCCCCCTCTTGCAAAGGGGGAAGATTCCTGCGCCACACTTTCCATTCCCCCCTTTGTCAAAGGGGGCTAGGGGGGATTTGCAGCAGCGCATCACGACAAGCGATGTGATCAAGCGGCTTGAGAATCGGATTTTTCGAGGGGCTCATGCCGTGGCGCAGCATCCATTGCAGTTCGCCGATCCACACGGTGACGCGCGCCAATTCCGCCGCGTAAGAGTTGAGTTCGATGCCCATGACGTTGTGCGGGCCGGTGTGGAATCCGGCGAAGCCCAACGGCAAGCCGAGCATTTCGGCCTCCAGCGCGGCGATGTCGTCGCTTTGCAACGGCAGTGTGGCATCGCTATCGAACAGCCCACCATTGAACCAGTCGATGATTTCCACACCGAAGTCGCCACCTTTGCTCATTGAGGCAAACAGTTGCTTGAGCTGGCGATCGATGCGCGCCGGGTCTTTCGCGCCGTTTTCCAACACGCGCGTGACCATCTCTTTAGGCAGTAATCCGGCATCTTCGGCGAAGAAGCAGAACAGCAGTTTGTCGAGGAAACGGGCAACGTGCTCCGGGGCGTGCCCACGATCGCGCAGGGTGTTGGCAAGCGCGGCGAACAGCTTCGCGGCTTGTTCGGTGAGGGCGCGCGTGGTGCGCACAGGACGCAACTGCTCCGGCTCGAAGAACAGCGCGCGCAACTTGGCGAGATTCTCCGGCGTGCCGATCTCTTCCAGCGCAATGGTGTGCGTGTCGGAAACGGTATTGGTGAAGTTGGTGTGTATCTCGATCAGGTCGGCGCGCGCCACCAGCAGCAGCGGCGGATTCTCCAACGCCAGTGCATAGCGTTGCACTTGCTCAAGTGCTTTGCGCAGATCGCCGTTTGGACCTTTGTATTCCCCCGCGAAAAACTCGCGCTTCCACACGTCCGCCCAGCCGTTGCCACCACCGGTCTTGGTCGCGCCTTTTTCAAAACAAAATGTATCGCCGATAGTGTCCTGCGCAGCGGGCGTAGGATGCCCAACCAATGCGCACAGGTCATTGAAGTGCTCGGTGTAAAACGCACGCTCGGCGAGTTGGCAGCCTTGCCACTTGGCGATGAATTGATGCGAGGTCAAAAGGATTCGTCTTTGTTAGAAGTTGATTGCCGCAACACCTGAAAAATCACATCGAACCTGAATCCGCGCGATTGCAGGAAACGCATTTGCCTGGCTTTTTCCCCGGCATCCTGCGGCAGTGCGCCGAACTTCTTCAACCATACCTCACGCGCGGCATCCAGTTCAGTTTCCTTGAGCGCTGGCAGTGCAGCGGCGATTAAATCCTCGGCAATGCCTTTTTCCCGCAACTCATATGCGATGCGCTGGCTGCCAAACTTGTTCCTGCGCACATGCACTACCTGCTCGACCATGCGCTGGGCTGACAGAAAGCCGCGTTGTTCCAGCGCGTCCAGCACGGCAGAAAGTTCTGTGGGAGTTTGGGCGTGAGGTGCAAGCTTTTTTTCCAGTTCCAGCCGGGAATGTTCTCGCCGCGCCAGATAATTCAAGGCGCGGGTTTTCAGGCTTGGTTCGCCAGCCACTACAGCTATTCCGCAGCGGTGACTTCCGCCTGACCAGCAACTCCCACGGCGGCACGAACTTTCGCTTCAATTTCTCTTGCCACATTGGGATGCTCTTTCAGATATTCACGCGCGTTATCCTTACCCTGACCTATTTTTTCGCCGTTGTAGGCATACCATGCGCCTGATTTCTCGACCAGTTTATGCAGCACACCCAGCTCAACAATCTCGCCCTCACGCGAAATACCCTCACCGTAGAGAATGTCGAATTCCGCCTGCTTGAAGGGTGGCGCAACTTTGTTCTTGACTACCTTGACCCGGGTTTCACTGCCGATCACCTCATCACCCTTCTTGATGGCTCCAGTGCGGCGAATGTCGAGACGTACCGATGCGTAGAATTTCAGTGCGTTGCCGCCGGTGGTAGTTTCCGGATTGCCAAACATGACACCGATTTTCATGCGTATCTGATTGATAAAAATCACCATGGTGTTGCTGCGCTTGATGTTGGCAGTGAGTTTGCGCAACGCCTGCGACATCAATCTCGCCTGCAGGCCCATTTGCGGCTCACCCATTTCACCCTCTATTTCCGCGCGCGGTGTCAAGGCTGCAACCGAATCGATTACCACCACATCCACCGAACTGGAGCGCACCAGCATATCGGCGATTTCCAGCGCCTGCTCACCGTTATCCGGCTGAGAAATCAACAGCTCCTGCACATTGACGCCAATCTTTTGCGCGTACTGCGGATCCAGCGCATGTTCTGCGTCGATGAACGCCGCAGTACCGCCGATCTTTTGCACCTCCGCAATTACTTGCAGAGTAAGCGTAGTCTTGCCGGATGATTCCGGTCCATAGATCTCTATCACCCGTCCGCGCGGTAGCCCACCCACACCCAGTGCAATATCGAGTCCTAATGAACCAGTGGAAATTACCTGAATATCCTTGGCCACATCGCTGGCACCGAGACGCATAATTGAACCCTTGCCAAATTGCTTCTCAATCTGGGAAAGGGCTGCTGCCAGCGCTTTGCTTCTGTTTTCATCCATGAGTTTGTCCTTGTAAGAGTCTTTCGGATTATCGCACATGCGACTTACTGCGGGAAGGCAGCGGGGAGGCTTGATCCGCTTGGAGAATATTATCTCGTCAATCGTTGCCGCCAGATATTTGCAGCATTTCACACCGCATAAGACTTGTATAGCGCGCTATAACCGGTTCGTCTACACGAAATGGCCAAGCATGCCCCAATGTTTCATGTGATTACGGTTACAGCATCGTGCAGCAGGTCTATTACCCCTTGCAGCGCCACCGCCACCGATTGCCGTCTTACCGCTTCGCGATCACCACTGAAATGCTGGGTTTCGTTACGCGCAAGGCCGTCTTTCAGCGCCCAGGCAAAACACACCATACCTACAGGCTTTTCCACCGTGCCACCTTCGGGACCAGCAATACCGGTAATGGCAATCGCTACCTGCGCATGGCTGCGAGTAATGCTACCTTCTGCCATTTCTCGTGCAGTCTGCTCGGATACTGCACCGTGTTGCTGCAAAGTCACGGCGCTCACGCCCAGCATTTCGTGCTTTGAAATGGTGGCATAGGTGATAAAACCACGTTCGTACCATGCGGAGCTGCCCGCCACCGACGTAATGGTCTGCCCAAGCCAGCCGCCAGTGCAGGATTCGGCGCTGACCAGCATCAGCCCATGCCGGGTGAGCGCTATACCAACTTGCCTGGCAAGATGCTGCAACATCTGGTCATTCATGGCGATCATTGAATACATGCCCCCTGCGATATTACGGCGCTACAAATGCTTTCCATGCCGCCAGACACAACAGCGTGAAAAACGCTGCCAGAAGATCATCGAACATCACGCCAAAACCACCGCGTAGTTTCTTATCGTAGTATCCAATTGGCGGCGGCTTGAAGATATCGAACAAGCGAAACAACAAAAATGCGAATGCCTGCCATATTAAGGTACTCGGCGTGAACAGCAGCACCAGCAGGAAAGCAACGATCTCGTCCCATACCATGCCGCCATGGTCGTGATCGCCTAATGCTTTACCGGTGACGCTGCACGCCCAGATGCCGACGATGAACAACACACTAATGAACACCAGAAATTTAACCGGGCTCAGGTATTGATTAATCAGCCCGAATAGAAGAAATGCAGCAAGCGTCCCCATGGTGCCCGGTGCTGCCGGACTCAATCCTACCCCGCCGCCAAAGGCGATGAAGTGCGCAGGGTGCCTCATCACAAACTCCCAATTGGGCCGCAGGTGTTTGGATACAATATGCATCGCCGGTTCGGGTGTTAAATGGCTATCGGGTGCGGAAGTGGTCATAACCCTTTATCCTTAGTTCTATCGATTTTCCTACCGAATCCAGCACCACCAGACCTTCCCCCTTACTGACTCTACCGATACGAGTCAGCGGGATTTCCAGTTCGCGGGAGATGCTCTCTATTTTTCCACATTTTGCCCTGGGTGCAGTAAAACAAAGCTCATAGTCGTCCCCACCTGCCAGTAGGCAGTTAATTGCCAGTGGCTGAGGGAGATATTTTTTCATTACTACAGACTGATTGATCGCGTTCATTTCAATGACAGCTGCAACCTTGGAACATTCCAAAATATGCCCCAAGTCTGCCAGCAGTCCATCGGAAATATCGATGGCGCTATGGGCAAGACCAATCAATCGTTGCCCCAATTCGACCCGTGCCGTTGGCATAAGCAGCGCAGGCAGGCACGCCAGAACCTCGTCGGGCTCAAGGGCGATGCGCTGTTGTGTGTGAGCAAGCACCAGGGCCGCATCACCCAGATGACCGGATATCCAGATATCATCGCCCGGCTTGGCGCCGCTGCGCCGCAAGGCTTTTCCTTTTGCCACTTCGCCAATCATTGTCACACAGATATTGAGAGAACCGCAGGTGGTATCTCCGCCGATGAGTTCCACCTGATGCGTACGGGCCAACTCGAAAAAACCATCGGCAAACGCCTCCAGCCATTTCTCATTGGTCTGCACCAAAGACTCCGGCAACGCCAGCGCGAGTGTCGCCCAGCGTGGTCTTGCCCCCATCGCCGCCATGTCGGAAAGATTCACTGCAAGGGATTTATAGCCTAGCATGCGTGGGTTAGCATCGATAAAAAAATGGTGGCCCGCTACCAACATGTCGGTAGAAATCGCCAGCTCCATCCCGGCTGCAGGATTGATCAGTGCCGCATCATCCCCCACGCCCAGCGATGCGCTGAATGTGGGGTGGGTAAAATAGCGTTGAATGATGTCAAATTCGGAGAGCATTCTTTGCGGCCCCCTGCTATCAAGTTTAGAACTTCGGGTTGTTAGAGGCGTGCCGTACTTACCTCGGATGCCCGCAGCTTCGCCGCCAATTTATCCAGTACACCATTCACGTATTTGTGTCCGTCGGTGCCGCCATAGATTTTGGCCAACTCCACCGCTTCGTTGATTACTGCGCGATAAGGTATTTCCGGGCGACCAGCAAGTTCATAGGCACCCAGCAGCAGAATGGCGAATTCCACGGGACTGAGTTCTTTGAAAGGACGATCAAGATAAGGCTGAATCTGTTGTTCCAGTTCTGCAGAATTAGTCAGGGCGCCGCGCAATAATTCTGAAAAAAATTCCTGGTCAGTCTTGGCAAATTCCTTGCCATCACGGAGCTGCGCTTCGATAACTTCAACGGTTCCACCCGCCACCCGCCACTGGTAAAGTCCCTGCATAGCCAGCTTGCGCGAGCAGCGCCGCATTGCACGGCCCGGCTTGGTTGCAGACTTAGTTACCGGGCTGGTCTGTGTCATTGACTTACTTCGTCGAGCTGCCTCAGGAGATTGGCCATTTCTATCGCTACTTGTGCGGCTTCGACACCTTTATGACCCATGCGTGCCAGCGCTTCGTCGTCAGTTTCGGTAGTAAGTATGCCGTTGGCAACAGGAATGCCGGTATCAAGCTGTACGGCGGCCACACCGCTGGCCGATTCATTTGCTACCACTTCAAAATGATAGGTGTCACCGCGTATTATCGCACCCAACGCTACCAGCGCATCAAACTGATCGGTCAAAGCCATTTTTTGTAGCACCAAGGGGATCTCCAGTGCGCCTGGAACCGTTACCAGCAATATGGCTGACTCCTGCACCCCGCACTTGATCAATTCCGCAGTACAGGCACCAAGCAACCCTTCGCCCACGTCAAGGTTAAAACGGCTCATGACGATACCAACACGTAATCCGGTGCCGTTAAGTTCAGTTTCAAGTTCAAGAATGTTATCGTAACGCGCCATGTGTGTTCCTTGATAAAGTTAACCGTAAAAAATGTTTCCTTATTCCAATTCCATTTCACCAATGACACTTCATTGATATCCCCACTCGCGCCCGACCATACTATTCACCCCGAAGGAAATCCTCTTGAAGAACGCGCTGTCTGCGGCATTCGTTCGCCATCGCCTAGTTTCATTTTCGAACTGGAGCTAGAATTAGATATCACCCATATGTCGCGTCTACATTTTTTGCTCCAACCTTGTCTTATTTAGAGCTTCAAATTATTGGAGGCGACTTGGGGAAGAAACAGATTGCTATTTCCGCTTTTTATTCTCTGGCTCTAAATACCCCGTTACTTCGATGCCAAAACCCGTCATGCTTGGCATTTTACGCGGGATAGCCAGTAACCGCATTTTACCCACATTAAGATCTTTCAGTATTTGTGCACCGATTCCATAGTCACGCAAGTCTGTTCTGGCAATAGCGTGGGACACGGATTTTGCCAGTGTGACACGCTCCATCAACTCTGCGGAATTTTCCCGGCGATGCAGCAGCACGATTACGCCACATCCAGCGTCAGCAATTACACGCAACGCGTCGTTTACACTCCAGGAATGAGTGTCGTCATTTATGTCCAGAAGGTCGATGACAGACAATGGCTCATGCACCCGCACCAGAGTTTCTGTGCTAGCGTCTATTTTCCCTTTCACCAAGGCAAGATGAGTTGCATTGATGGTCTTATCGAGATAAGCGACGAGACGAAACTCACCATACGCTGTTTGAATGGGGCGTTCAGCCACACGCTTCACTAAGCTTTCAGTACGACTACGGTAGTGAATCAGATCAGCGATGGCGCCAATTTTGAGTTGATGCTTTGTGGCGAATTCGATCAAATCAGGTAGGCGTGCCATACCGCCGTCTTCCTTCAGAATTTCGCAAATCACCGATGCGGAAGTAAGCCCCGCCAGTTTCGCCAAATCACATCCCGCCTCGGTATGCCCAGCGCGTACCAAGACGCCGCCATTCTGCGCCATCAACGGGAAAATGTGGCCAGGCTGGATGATGTCCTCCGACTTTGCATCCGCTTTCGTCGCTGCCTGCACTGTGCAGGCACGGTCACCGGCAGAAATGCCGGTTGTGACCCCACTTGCAGCCTCAATCGAAAGTGTGAAATTAGTACCAAGCGGCGAGCGGTTGGTGGACACCATCAGCGGCAGATTAAGTTGACGACAGCGCTCTTCGGTCAACGTCAGGCAGATTAGTCCGCGACCATGTGTGGCCATGAAATTAATTGCTTCTGGCGTAATGAAATCTGCCGCCATAACCAGATCGCCTTCGTTCTCGCGATTTTCCTCATCGACGAGGATTACCATTTTTCCGGTTTTGATGTCGGCGATAACCTCCGGAATGGGACTGATAATCATGTTAAGCCTCTATCATAATTGACGGTACCACTTATCGCCCGCTCTATATACCGCGCCAGCATATCTATTTCCAGATTCACTTTTGCACCACATTCCAGATCATGCAACGTTGTCATTGCAAGCGTATGGGGAATGAGACTGATCCCGAACTCATCTGCGGTTATCCAATTCACTGTCAAGCTCACACCGTCCACCGTGATTGAACCCTTTTTTGCTATGTACTTCAGTAACACGCTTGGTGCCCTGATCACTAGCAGATAACTTTCTCCTGATAATTCAAACTTTACTACTTCACCGATATCGTCTACATGGCCGCTTACCAGATGCCCGCCCAGCCTGTCAGACAACCGCAGGGCTTTTTCCAGATTGACCCGCCCACCCCTCTGATCTAAGCCCTTGGTACAGTCTAGAGTTTCCCGCGATACGTCTACCGTAAAAGTATCGCCTGCCAGTGCGGTCACAGTGAGACATACACCATTCACCGCAATGCTGTCCCCGGTTTTGACATCGGATAAATCCAATGCGCCGGGCGCAATGTCTATACATAGGCCATCTGCCACAAACCCGCTCAAAAAGGTACCCAGGGGCGTAACCTGTTTTATCTCGCCGACTGCTTCAATAATTCCGGTAAACATAAACCCTTCCTGTTTCCAACATACAGCAACCACCCATTGTATTCACCGAGCGTTTGCGGGGAGACCTCATCGCCACAATACTTGATCCGAACTGGGGATTCAGGTTTTATTTTTGTCAGAAGATTGTAAATAAACCAAAATTTGCAGAATAATAATAACATTTGTCGCCATTGTAGCGACTTCGTGAAGTTACCATGAAGAGTTTTGAACTCCGGATAGAATTCAGTACGGTCAATAATAATCCCGGGCAGAATACATGCGGCAATTTGCCGCATGGTTATGAGTTGCAATATAGGCTATGTTCGGGTAAAGACTCCTCTAAAAACTAAATCACCTTCAGCAAAGCTGGGAGTGATTTAACTGAGACGGAAGGAAATTAAATATGGACGGACAATTGAAATGTTCAGCGATCTCAGTCAATCGCCACTAAGCAAGAATCTGCATCGCCTGTTCCTGCTTAGGAATATCGCGCTGGTCGCCCAGTGTCTGACGTTTGCCTTGGTACATTGGGTACTCGAGATGCAGTTGCCATGGACGGAAATGACTGTAGTGATGGCTTTCCTCGCCGCACTTAACCTGGCGACATGGCTGCGCCTGCGCCGTAACTGGCCAGTATCCAGTATCGAATTTTTTGCGCAACTATTAATTGATGTCTTTGCCTTAAGCGCGCTGCTGTATTTCAGCGGCGGATCAACCAATCCATTTATCTCGCTATATCTGCTGCCACTAACGATTGCTGCGGCAGCGTTGCCGTGGATTTATACTTGGGCAATGGCAGCAATTACGATAAGCTGTTATACGCTACTGCTGTTTTATTATGTGCCGTTGCCGCATGACCACAGCGAACATACCAGTGAATTTAACTTGCATGTGTCGGGAATGTGGCTGGCATTCGTGTTAAGCACGGTGTTGATTGCCTGGTTCGTTGTCAAGATGGGCATATCGATTCGCGAACGCGACAAAGATCTGGCGCTGGCACGTGAACAAGCTTTGCGTAACGAACAAATCATTGCGCTTGGAACCCTTGCTGCAGGTGCAGCCCATGAACTTGGCACGCCACTGGCAACGATGGCGGTCGTAACCGGAGAATTACAAAAAGAATACCCCGAAAACAGTGAATTCCAGAATGATGTCAGAATCCTGCGCGATCAGATCATGCACTGCAAGCACACCCTGACACAATTGCTGGCTGATGTCGGGCAGGCGCGAACCGAGGATGCTAGCGGTCAGGCCGTCGATTATTTTTTACAACAGGTATTGGATAAATGGCAACTGATGCGACCCATGGTCAAATTTTCTTATCGTAGCGACGGGATCCAGCCTGCCCCGCAGATTCTCGGCGCCCGCTTGCTAAGCCAGTCTCTTTTAAATCTGCTGAACAATGCAGCCGATGCTTCGCTCGACCGCATCGAGATTGAAAGTAGCTGGAATCAGCAGGAATTGCTGCTCGAAATCCTCGATTACGGCAAAGGACTCAGCGAAGAAGCCGTGCAGCGGGCAGGACAAGCTTTCTTTACCAGTAAACCAGGACAGGGTTTTGGCATCGGCCTGTTTCTTGCAAATGCAAATATCGAACGATTTGGCGGAAGTGTTAGCCTGACTAATCGTGAGGGTAGCGGTGCTCGCACCCAGGTTCGATTGCCTCTGATAAAACCATCAATATGACAACGTCACCAATATCCGGATCCAAGAATCTGGATATTGTCCATACAAGTAATATCAACCATATGCCACGTCTACCCTCTTGGCTTCCTCTCTGTTTTGTTTAAAACTTTGAATTATTAGAGACACCCTCATGATAGAAGCTGATGATGATCGTCCGAGTTTGCTGATTGTTGACGATGATGTAACTTTTTGCGAAGTGCTCGCAAAAGCCATGACCAAACGCGGGTTTAATGTACATTGTGCACATACAGTCGAACAGGCATTGGCGTGTGCCGAGACCTGCACACCCGAGTATGCGACCATCGATCTGCGGCTCCCGGGCGCTTCCGGGTTGATCCTGGTTGAGAAGCTGAAGACACTCGATTCCGGTACGCGTATTGTCATGCTGACCGGTTACGCCAGCATTACCACGGCAGTGGAGGCGATCAAACTGGGTGCAACGCATTATCTTGCAAAGCCGGTCGATGCCGATGAAATCATGGCCGCATTCGAGCGCACTACCGGCGATGCCGAGGTGCCGATCAGCACACACCCTCTGTCGGTAGGCCGCCTTGAATGGGAGTATATCCAGCGGGTGTTAAATGAGAACAATGGTAATATTTCCGTAACTGCGCGAATACTTAACATGCACCGCCGCACGCTGCAACGCAAACTCAGTAAAAACCCTCACTAGTACGTAAAGTGCGTCCTGAAAACAGCTACTCAACTTGGGCAACAATACGGATATCTGATCCCACCATGCGTAAATCCTGAATCTTGAGCGCATGCTTCCCTGCAAGATCAGTCAATTCTGGCAAATTCAACATACTTTGTGCTACATCACCAATTAAACACGGCGCAAGATAAATCACCAGTTCATCTACCAAACCCGCCTTGATGAGTGAACCATTCAATCTGGCACCTGCCTCGACCAATACCTCGTTGATCTCGTAATCGGCAAGCGTTCGCATCATTCTGACAAGATCGACGTTACCATTTCCATCTGGCAGCACGATGGGGTGGGCGCCTGCGTCGCGTAGCGCCATGATTTTTCCCTCGCTGGCTGTCGCAGTAAAAATTAACTCGCCTCCACCACACAACATCCTGGCATCTACCGGAGTCTCCAGGCGACTATCCACCACCACCCGCAGTGGCTGCCTAGTTGTTTCTACTTGACGTACAGTGAGCTGCGGGTCGTCTGCCAGCACCGTGCCAATGCCGGTTAACACTGCGCAGGAGCGAGCGCGTAACCGGTGCCCATCACGCCGCGCCAGCTCATTGGTAATCCAATGACTGGCACCATTTTTGAGCGCAGTCTTGCCGTCGAGACTCGCGGCGATTTTCATCCGCACCCAAGGACGCTTGTGCGTCATGCGCGTGATAAATCCGATGTTAAGTGCCCTCGCCTCCGCTTCCATCAACCCCGTTTGCACCTCTATCCCGGCCTGTTTCAACAATGCACAACCACCACCCACCACCAATGGGTTCGGGTCTTGCATCGCCACTATCGCTCTGGTGACACCAGCTTTGATTAATGCTTCAGCACAAGGTGGGGTACGCCCCTGATGACTGCAAGGTTCCAGTGTTAGATAAATGGCCGCACCACGCGCTGCTGTCCCAGCTAGATTGAGGGCATTGATCTCAGCATGTGCTTGGCCCGCTCGCTCATGCCAACCGCTACCAACCACATTACCATTACACACAATTACGCAACCCACGCGGGGATTGGGGCTGGTGCTATACAGTCCCCTCTCTGCAAGCTGTAGCGCTTGGGACATATAGGCGTGATCAGATGAAGAAAACATATGGGCACTTCTATAGAAACGCGATTCTTATACGGACAAGAAGATAGTGCAGAAACAGTATCTCTACCACTCGGGGAGTTTTTCCATCTTCTTTCGCTGCGGCCCTTGCACTTCCTTGATCGCATCATGAAAATCATCTGCGTCCTGGAAGCTTTTGTATACTGAGGAAAACCGGATATACGCTACCTTATCAAGCTTGTAGAGTTCCCGC
Source organism: Nitrosomonadales bacterium (assembly GCA_009886095.1). Taxonomy (GTDB): domain Bacteria; phylum Pseudomonadota; class Gammaproteobacteria; order Burkholderiales; family Nitrosomonadaceae; genus VFJL01. Next base: position 51,013 of record VFJL01000065.1, read on the forward strand.
ATTACCATTTCACCAATTTTTCGTGATAGGATCTCGCGCTCGCCCAAACTCAGAATTTTTTGTACGATACGGTCGATCGCCGCATCCACATATTCGGTAGGAACCGGGCGCTTGTGCAACGCGCGCATGAAACCTGTAAGCAATTTATTGCGATTGAACTCGGATCGATTACCATCCTGCTTTACCACCTGTGGCAAACGCAACTCCACCGTTTCATAAGTAGTAAAGCGCTTATCGCAAGTGAGGCAGCGGCGGCGGCGGCGCACTCTGCTACCCTCCTCACTGACGCGAGAATCGATTACGTTGGTGTCATCTGCATTGCAGAAAGGGCATTTCATGATTCAGCGTTCAAGGGATGAAGCGGATTACGTCTGTCACCGAGTATGATTACGACGGGTAGAGCCCACCTTGTAACGGTAATGGCCACCGCTGAAAATCCAGATTTCATCACAATACTTCGTCGCCCACAAAAAATGTTTCATTACATATTAACCCTATGCTGCATCTACATTTTTTGTTCTCGCCTCGTATTGTTTAGAGCTTCAAATTATTAAAGACGCTCTAATGCAATTAGCTGCTGTAAACTGGAAATCTCGCGCACAACGTTCTTGCTTCATGTGCTACGCGCGACAATACGGTAACGTCAGCAGGGGCATCTAATACATCAGCAATTAGATTTGCCAGTTGTTCTGCTTCAATTTCTCTGAAACCTCGCGTTGTCATCGCTGGCGAACCAATGCGGATACCGCTGGTGACAAATGGTTTCTGTGGATCGTTAGGTATGGCATTCTTATTAACCGTGATGTGTGCCAGTCCAAGCGATTCCTCAGCCTGCTTACCGGTAAGGTTTTTGGCGCGAAGATCCACTAGAAACATGTGGCAGTCAGTACGCCCAGAGACTATGCGCAGACCGCGCTCCTGTAGCACCTTTGCCATCACGCGTGCATTGTCGATCACTTGCTCTTGGTAATTCCTGAATTCCTTGGTTGCAGCTTCCTTGAAAGCCACTGCCTTTGCGGCAATTACGTGCATTAGTGGTCCGCCCTGAGTTTGTGGAAAAATAGCCGAGTTGAGTGCTTTCTCGTGTTCTGGCTTGGCCATGATGATCCCACCTCGCGGCCCACGCAGCGTTTTGTGCGTAGTGCTGGTGACAAAATCGGCGATACCGACGGGGTTGGGATAAAACCCCGCTGCCACCAATCCGGCATAATGCGCCATATCCACGAACAGATAAGCACCCACGCTATCAGCAATCTTGCGAAACCGCTTCCAGTCTATCACCAGCGCGTAGGCAGAAGCCCCAGCGACAATCATTTTGGGCTTGTGCTCGTGCGCCAATTGCTCCACTGCGTCGTAATCCAGTTCTTCCGTTTCCGGATTGAGACCGTAAGCAACGGAGTTGAAAATTTTTCCGCTAAGGTTGACCGCAGCACCATGCGTTAAATGTCCACCGTGCGCGAGCGACATACCAAGCAGCGTATCACCAGGCTTTAGTACGGACAAGTAAACTGCAGCGTTGGCCTGCGAACCGGAATGTGGCTGAACATTGACATACTCGGCCTTAAAAAGCGCCCGTACCCGGTCTATTGCAAGCTGCTCCACGATATCCACATACTCGCAGCCACCGTAATAGCGTTTGCCTGGATAACCTTCTGCGTACTTGTTGGTTAACACCGATCCTTGCGCCTGCATTACCGCTGGACTAGCGTAATTCTCCGAAGCAATTAGCTCAATGTGATCCTCTTGACGCTGCATTTCTCCTTTCATTGCCTGCCATAAATCCGGATCAATGTTTTCTATAGTTTGCTTTGCGGACAACATGATGGCATCAATCCTTCGGGAGTTTTAGAGCTGAGTGCAGAAATTCTACCACCATCGGCACGGGTTCGCAGAACGATCCAATAGGCATAGATTCTTGCAGCGGATGATTACTGTTTGTTGGTAGGTACTTTCAATAAATAAACAAAGTTAAAATGAATCGATAGGTGGATTCAAGTTCGAAGTGCAACACGGCTTGCAACAGGCGTTTTCATTGCCTTTTTAAGTTTGATCGATACTTCTGGCGGGGTCAAGGGCGGCTAAGCCGCGCCACGTGTGGTGCTTGCCCTTGATACCGCCAGAAGTATCAACCCCTTGGTCTTTATGCAATAAAGGTGAATTGGCAATGTGTTGCACTTCGAACTTGAATCCGCAATATTCTCTTGAGTCGATCCCACCGGGTAATTAATTTTCAATGAACTTTTCTGAACGGCTTTCGGGTGACTTGCGGCCAAGGCCTGATTGCTCCACTAACTGTTCTGTTGCCGCACATCTTTCCAAGCCACATAATTAACATCGCTAAAAAAATATAATGATCTCAACATGAGGCTATCTCTAAAAATCTGGATTTTTCGCTTTTTTTATAGATAGCCTACACGTCCAGATTGCGCACTCCCAACGCATTGCTCTCGATAAATGCGCGGCGTGGCTCGACCGCGTCGCCCATCAAGGTAGTGAAAATTTCGTCAGCGGCGATACTATCTTCAATCTGGGCACGCAGTAAACGACGGCTTTGAGGATCCATGGTGGTTTCCCATAGCTGGGACGGATTCATTTCTCCAAGCCCTTTATAACGCTGCATACCGATGCTTTTTTTCACTTCTTGCAACAACCAATCGAGCGCCTGTTTAAATTCACCGACGGGTTGCTTTTGTTCACCACGTTTGACATACGCGCCCAGTCCAAGCAATCCGTCGAGTACTTGGGCGGCTTGCTTGATCTGAACGTAATCGCCACTGTGCAGAAAATCCTGATCTAGGAAGCTGGTGCGGGTGTTGCCGTGATGCATGCGGGTTATTTTCAGCCGAAATTCCTCTGTAATAACATCATACTCCGGTATGATTTCCACTCCAGCAACATGCGCGGCTAATGTGGCGGCGCTTTTGGTGGCTTCGATTTCGTTTTCCAGGCTTATGTTTGGATAACGGAACAGAGCATGCATCGCTTCGCTGTCAATTAATCGGCTCATGCGCTCGATTACCGCTTCAGCCAGCAGATATTCATTGGCGATTTTCGCTAGTGTTTCTCCTGTAAGTGGTGGCCTGTCCTCATGCGTATGCAATTCAGCATCGGTCAATGCCAGCCCTAGCAGGTATTGCTTGAGTTCGTGATCATCCTTGACATAGCGCTCTTGTTTTCCATGCTTGACTTTGTAGAGTGGTGGCTGAGCAATGTAGATGTGGCCACGTTCTATCAGTTCTGGCATTTGCCGGTAAAAGAAGGTAAGCAGCAGGGTGCGTATATGCGAGCCATCCACATCTGCATCGGTCATGATGATAATGCGGTGATAGCGTAATTTGTCTGGGTTGTATTCGTCTTTACCAATGCCGGTACCAAGTGCGGTAATGAGAGAGATGATTTCCTGTGAGGAAATCAACTTGTCGAAACGAGCTTTTTCGACATTAAGAATTTTTCCCTTCAGTGGCATAATCGCTTGAAATTTACGGTCGCGACCCTGTTTGGCAGATCCTCCCGCAGAATCACCCTCGACCAGATAAAGCTCACATTGCGAGGGATCCTTTTCCTGGCAGTCGGCAAGCTTTCCAGGCAACCCCATGCCGTCCAGCACACCCTTGCGTCGTGTCAGTTCGCGAGCTTTACGCGCAGCTTCACGTGCTCTAGCCGCATCTATGATCTTACCACATATGGTTTTGGCATCAAGTGGATGCTCCAGCAAAAACTCCGACAGCTTTTGCGCTACGACTTCTTCAACAGCTGGGCGCACTTCGGAGGATACAAGCTTTTCTTTTGTCTGCGAAGAAAATTTCGGCTCAAATAATTTCACTGATAAAACACAGGACAGGCCTTCGCGCATATCGTCGCCAGCAGTTTCAATTTTTGCTTTTTTCGCCAGCTCATTTTTTTCGATATAACTGTTCAATGTCCGCGTCATCGCAGCGCGCAGACCGGTGAGGTGCGTTCCTCCATCTTTTTGAGGAATATTGTTGGTGAAACATAAAACCTGTTCAACATAGCTATCATTCCATTGCATCGATACTTCCACTGCGATGTTATCTTTTTCTCCGGCAGCGTAAAAAATATCTGGATGCAAAACCGACTTGGCACGATTAATGTATTCAACAAAACTTCTCACCCCACCGACAAAAGCAAATGTTTCCTCCTTGCCGTTGCGTTGATCCACCAAGTGAATTCTAACGCCGTTATTGAGAAATGAAAGTTCGCGCAAGCGCTTTGCAAATATGTCATAGTGATATTCAATGTCACCAAAAATTTCTTTGCTGGCAAGAAAGTGTACCTCAGTCCCACGCCGCTCGGTCTTGCCGCTTACAACCAGCGGCGAGACTGGAACTCCATTGCGAAATTCCATTTGATGAGTTTTCCCATCACGGCGTATGGTAAGGCGTAACCATTCAGATAAAGCATTGACAACCGAGACACCAACACCATGTAAGCCACCCGATACCTTGTAAGAATTGGCGTCGAATTTTCCGCCGGCATGTAATTCTGTCATAACGATTTCAGCTGCAGAACGCTTTAATTCATCTTCGTGTTTGACGCCCGTGGGAATACCGCGGCCATTATCCTGTACAGATATAGAATTATCTGGATGGATAATAACGGTGATTTCGTCGCAATGGCCAGCCAGCGCCTCATCAATAGCGTTATCCACCACCTCAAACAACATGTGGTGCAGACCGGTTCCATCGCTGGTGTCGCCAATATACATTCCAGGGCGTTTGCGAACTGCATCCAGTCCTTTAAGAATCTTTATGCTATCTGAGCCATATTCTTCTAAGCTATCAATTTTTTGGGGAATTGTGGGTGGGTTTTCGCTCATTGCCTAGTTGCTTCTATTTTACGTATGACATTATTTGTCGGGGAATTTGATGTCTTAGCACCAAAAACCAAATTTATATTCGCATTGGCATTACGACATATTTAAAATTATCGTTACCAGGAACGGTGACAAGTGCGCTACTGTTGGTATCACCAAATGAACACTGCACTGTTTCACAAGTTAAATTATTCAATACATCTAGCAGGTATGTAATATTGAAACCAATATCAAGTGCTTCGCCATCATACTGAACATCCAGTTCTTCCTGTGCTTCTTCCTGCTCACTGTTGTTACAAACAATGCGGAGATTGCCCGTTGTTAAAATTAGACGTACCCCGCGAAATTTTTCATTTGACAGGATGGCAGCGCGTTGCAATGTTTGTAAAAACAACACTCGGTTTACTTCAAATTGTTTTTGATATCCAACGGGGATTACGCGGTTGTAATCGGGAAATTTCCCATCCACGACTTTGGAAACCAGAATAATATTTGAAAATGTAAAACGAATCTGGTTTTGTAAAATCTCTACTGTTACTGGCTCTTCGCTATCATTTAATTGCTTGGCCAATTCTAGTACCGCTTTTCGCGGGAGAATGACTTCCCGTTTCTCTTGGGGTGCTTCCAACATAATCAAAGCGAACCCCAGACGATGGCCATCAGTAGCCACCACCTTCAAATGGTTTTCTTCTAGCAATAACAAAAGTCCGTTCAGATAATAACGGATGTCTTGTTGTGCCATGGCATATTGCACCAAGAATAAAAGATTTTTTAGCTCCTTTTGTTGAAGAGTTATTTTTGCTCGAGATTCGGTATTTTCTGGCAGTTTTGGGAAATCTTCTACCGGTAATGTCTGTAAACTAAAACGGCTTTTTCCGGCTTTTACTAGCAAGCGGTTTTCTTCCGCTTCCAAAACAACCTGCATCTTATCGGGAAGCGCACGCAGTATGTCTTGGAGCTTTTTAGCAGCTACTGTAACCGAAAATCGCTGTTTAACGACCTCGCTATCTTGTGTTGACGTGGTTATCTGAATTTCCAGATCAGTTGCCATGAAAGATAATGATTCATCTTTTCTTTCGATCAAGACATTAGAAAGTATTGGCAAAGTGTGTCGACGCTCGACAATCCCAGAAACCGCTTGTAACGGTTTAAGCAAACTATCCTTATCGGTTTGTATTAGTTTCATTTGTTTTAAACCTTGATAATCGTTAATAGATAGAGGTAAAGTCCGGTATAAATTAAGTTAATTTAATAATATCAGTTAGTTGATATCCGTTTTTTATATGTACTGATGTAGTATTTTACGTGGATAGTTTGTGGATAGAATTTCTATTTTAGTTAAATTGATAGTTATCCAAGAATTATTCAGCTGTTATTAACCTCGTAAAATATGTAATAAAGTATTAAAGTCTCGGTTCGTCGTTGGGTCAGAAGCACGCAGCTCGGCTATTTTTCGATATCCGTGTAGTACCGTCGTATGATCTCTTCCACCAAAAGCTTCCCCAATATCAGGAAGACTCAAGGGTGTTAGTTCCTTAGCTATGGCCATGGCCATTTGTCTTGGTCTTGCAACGATACGTGCACGATTTTTTGAATACATTTCGGCGACCTTGATCTTATAGTAATCTGCCACAGTTTTTTGGATATTTTCAACTGAAATTTGACGGTTTTGTACAGCTAATAAGTCTTTCAGTGCCTCCTTTGCCAAATCTAGGGATAACGAATGACTGGTAAAACGGGAATAAGCGAGGACTCGTTTCAACGCACCCTCTAATTCACGCACGTTAGAACGAATGTGTTTGGCAATAAAAAAGGCGATATTCTCATCCAGCGATATCTTTTCCAGTAGCGCCTTTTTCAACAGGATGGCAACACGCATTTCTAGTTCTGGTGGTTCAACCGCAACGGTTAAACCCCATCCAAAACGGGAAATTAACCGCTCTTCCATGCCGGAAATTTCCTTGGGATAAGAATCACAAGTAATGATTACTTGTTTGTGTGCTTCGATTAGGGCGTTAAAAGCATAAAAAAACTCCTCTTGGGTGCGATTCTTGCCACCAAAAAATTGAATATCGTCAATCAGGAGCAGGTCAAGCGAGTGATAGTAGTGCTTAAATTCGTCGAACGCTTTGTGTTGATAAGCCCGCACCACATCAGAAACATATTGCTCTGCGTGGATATAACGAATCTTGGCTTGATTATTGTGTTCCAGTACCAAATTTCCAATAGCTTGAATTAGGTGAGTCTTACCCAGCCCAACTCCACCATAAATGAAAAGTGGATTATAGGCAGCCCCCGGATATTCTGCGACCTGGATCGCAGCCGCGCGAGCGAGTTGGTTGGCTTTTCCAGTGACAAAATTGTCAAAAGTAAAAGAAGGGTTCAGTCGACTCAGATTTTTCCCTGTGGGTACAGGCCGTATCAAATGAGTTTTTGTAGTGGAAGTCGCATGAGGGAGGATTTGGGTTTTCCCTGTTAAACTGCTTATTTTTTCATCAGCCTGATCGGCAAACGTTAATTGGAGTTGTATAATTCTTGAAAAGTGATTTTCCGCCATCTGCTCGATACGGACGAGGAAGTTTTCTTTGACCCATTGCAGGACAAAACGATTTGGAGCAACAAGTATTAGCTTGTCCGGGGTGCTATCTGAGAAATCCAACCGCAGCGGTTTAATCCAAGTATTGAATTGTTGAATGCTCAGTTCTTTTGCGAAATGTCCAAGACAGGAATTCCAAAAAGTATCTGCGGTTACCATAATTTTTATTGAATGCGTATCAGAAAAACGAGAGATCCGGCAGCGCTAAGCCTTCGACATTTTAGACCCTTTCAACATGCTTATCCACAGGTAAAAAAATAAAAGTTGACATCAACCCCTGTCCAGAGTTGTAATGCCACGTTTATTTACTAGCCCTTAGAGGAAAAATGAAGCGTACCTATCAGCCATCCGTTACTCGGAGGAAGCGCACCCATGGTTTCTTAGTTCGTATGAAGACTCGAGGCGGAGCTGCTGTAATTCGGGCTCGTCGTGCTAAGGGTCGTAAACGCTTGGGAGTTTAGTTTTAGATCAGATCGAAAATTTTTTAATACTTCTTGTGGATTAGTATTATTTATTTTTTGCCGAAAAGTTACCGGTTGCACAATGCAGGAGAGTTTTCCGCCGTCCTCCGGTCAAGATGTTTTGCCAGCAGCGAATTTTTTCAGATTTTTGCCAGACCTAACAATCTTGTACATCCGCGTTTGGGGTTAATAGTTGCAGGGAAGGTTGAGCATCTTGCGGTTAATCGCAACAGGGCGAAACGGTTGTTGCGCGAACTGTTTCGCATGCGGCAGCAATACTTGGTTGGCCTGGATTTGGTGGTGCGTCTGCGCCGCCCGCTTCCCTGTGAAGGTTTGTCCAAAGTGACTGCGGAAGCAGAGATGCTCATGATTCAATTGCGACGATGTCGCGAATAATCATCGGCTTTATCAAGCTGTACCAATATTTTTTGAGCCCGCTTCTTGGATCTTCGTGTCGATTCAGCCCCTCTTGCTCTCACTATGCATGCGAGGCGTTGATCAAGCATGGATTGATACGGGGAATGCTGCTGAGTGTGTGGCGGATACTGCGGTGTAATCCTTGGGGTTGTGGAGGACATGATCCGGTTCCTTAGGGGTTATCAGAGCTTGAATTATTTACGGTACGGCTTGTAGCCGTTATCGTTAAAACTAAAATTGTAAAGTAAGATGGACACAAAAAAACTTGTACTTTTCATAATTTTTTCTACGTCGTTGTTATTCCTGTGGGATGCATGGCAAAGAGAACAACAACCTTCCTCCCCAAGCACTTTAGTAGCCAAGGGGTCTGCGAATGGGCCATCTTCCCATCTTCGGGATGAGACGCCAGTGCCGGGAGAAGGGCTTGTTTCAGCACAACCAGGCAAGGGCGCCAGTTCGTCAAATGCCACCGCCCCTGTGGCGGAGACAGGTGGGCAACTTGAGTCAGGAGAAAAAATTCTGGTCAAGACCGACATGATAACTGCACAAATTGACACTGCAGGTGGCGATTTGCGCAGTGTTGAATTGTTGTTTCACCCGGAAAGGGGAGATAGAAATAAACCATACGCATTGTTACAAAATCAACCTGAACGTATTAATGTAGCTCAGTCAGGGATGATTGGGGAGGGGTTACCAAGCCACAAAACCCGTTATACAGCAGTTTCGAGCAACTATGTTTTGGCTGCCGATCAAGACAAGATTGAGGTACGCCTCCTTGCGCCCGAGACCGACGGAGTGCAAGTAACCAAGGTTTATACTTTCTATCGTAGCAGTTATATCATTGACGTCGGTTTCGAGGTTGTCAATCGAGGTACTGTGGCAATTCAGCCATTCTCCTATTTCCAGATTCTACATGATAGCCCCCCTCCGGATGCTTCACTCTTTATGGTACCCACTTATACCGGTGCGGCGATGTATACGGAGCAGGAAAAATTCAAAAAAATAGAGTTTTCCGCTCTGGATAAGAATAATGCGAGCTACCCTAAAAACTCCGACAATGGTTGGATTGCAATGCTGGAACATTATTTCGTCACTGCCTGGCTGCCGAAAGACAAGTCTCCGCGAGAATACTATGCAAAGCGACAAAGTGAGAACAGGTATTCCGCCGGCGTGATTGTTCCAGTAGGCCTGATTGAGCCGGATCAGACCGTCGTTGTTGACGTACCACTTTATGTTGGCCCCCAGGAACAGAGCAAGCTCGCGGCGTTGGCACCGGGACTCGATCTCACGGTGGATTATGGATGGCTGACCGTAATTGGTGCGCCATTATTCTGGCTGCTTTCCGTGTACCACTCTTTGACCGAAAACTGGGGAGTGGCGATTATCCTTCTGACGCTGTCGGTCAAACTAGTGTTCTTTCCATTATCCGCAGCGGGCTATCGTTCTATGGCAAAAATGCGGGTTGTCGCACCCAAGCTCCAGAAATTACGCGAACAGCATGGGAACGACCGGCAACGCATGCACCAAGCAATGATGGAATTTTATAAGACGGAAAAAATCAACCCGTTGGGTGGTTGCTTGCCCATCTTAGTCCAGATACCCGTATTTATCTCACTTTTTTGGGTATTACTTGCCAGCGTAGAGCTGCGATACGCACCGTTTGTGCTTTGGATAGAGGATATGTCATCACCGGATCCTTACTATGTGATGCCGATCATTATGGGGGTTTCTATGTATATTCAGTCCAAGCTCAGTCCGGCTCCCACGGATCCGATTCAGGCTAAGGTAATGCAAATAATGCCCTTTGCCTTCAGTATTTTCTTTTTCTTTTTCCCTGCAGGGCTAGTGCTGTATTCGCTGACGAACAATATACTTTCTATTGCGCAGCAATGGCAGATTACGCGCATGATCGAACGCGCTGCCGCCGCCGCTGAAAACAAGAAGAAGTGAGCAGAGAGCGGTTTGTCCATACCTATAAACTCTGAAACTGGATCACACGCATTAACTATTGGCTAAGCTTCTGATTTTTGGTTCAATTTAACCTCAATGGCAAATACCGACATCATTGCTGCCATTGCTACTCCGCCGGGGCGAGGCGGCATTGGTGTGGTGAGAATTTCTGGTCAAAACCTGCAACCATTAGCCCGGGCGGTTCTTGGTTATATCCCTAAGCAACGTTACGCCAGCTTAAGCAAATTTCTCGATAAGAATGGGTTGGTCATAGATCAGGGCATTGCTCTTTATTTTCCCGCACCGCATTCTTACACCGGTGAAGATATACTGGAGTTACAGGGTCATGGTGGCCAGGCAATAATGAGCCTGTTGCTTTCCAGTTGTCTCGCTGCTGGAGCTAGGGTGGCGCAACCCGGGGAGTTTACTCTGCGCGCTTTTCTTAACAACAAGCTAGATCTTGCCCAGGCTGAAAGTGTGGCTGACATCATAGACGCCAGCACCAACGAAGCTGCGCGCTGTGCCATGCGGTCATTGCAAGGGGAGTTTTCTGTCACTATCCGCACCTTGGTGCAGGCAGTTACCGGCTTGCGCATGCTGGTCGAAGCAACGCTGGACTTTCCAGAGGAAGAAACGGATTCTCTGCAATACGCTGATGTGCATGGTAAGCTCAAAAGCATTCAGATGCGACTAGAGTGTGTGCTTACATCGTCCCGACAAGGCAGCTTGCTTCGTGATGGTATGTGCATAGTGCTGGTGGGTCAGCCTAACGTCGGCAAATCTAGTCTTATGAATCGATTGGCCGAAGAGGAGGTGGCTATTGTCGCCGAAATTCCCGGCACTACTCGAGACGCTGTTCGCCATACGATCAATCTGGAAGGTGTGCCATTGCATCTGATAGATACCGCTGGCCTGCGGGAAACGAATGACATTGTGGAACAAATAGGCATTGCACGCACTCGCGCTGCTATCGAGAAAGCTGATCTAGCGCTGTTGTTGGTAGACAGCCATTTGGGTGCTACCCTCGAGGATTGGGCGATACTAAATACTTTTCCCGCAGGATTGCCAGTAATCCAAGTATTTAACAAAATAGATATATCGCACGAAGCTCCGCGAGTCAAAAGTGAAGAAGGAAGATTGGAGATTTATCTTTCCGCCAAGACCGGCGCCGGGATAGAATTATTACAGCAGAAACTGCAGGAAATTATTGGCTGGCAGTCACCTTCTGAGGGTGAGGGTCTGTTCATGGCGCGCCATCGCCATCTGCAGGCTTTGGCAGAAACCAAAAGACATCTGGAGAGAGCGGTCGAGATAACCAGATGCGGCAGTCAATCAGAGTTGTTAGCGGAAGAGTTGCGACTTGCTCAATCGGCGCTGTCATCTATTACCGGTGAATTCAGTGCTGACGCCTTGCTGGGCGAGATATTTTCTCACTTTTGTATCGGAAAGTAATTTCTGGCCTATTTTATTTGGCCGCTATGCTCTGTTGTATGGAACAAAATAGACTATGGGCGTTCCCCAAAAATGTTTCACGTGAAACATTCATCTAATCTCTAAAGATCATGCCGACCTTCCCTGGCGACCAAGAGACGCACTTACATCAGCATTTGTTTTACCGTAGAATGTTTTCCTTCCGGACTCTTGATGACTATTAATACCGATGGGTTTCTCTGAAAATTTTGACGTGATTGTGGTGGGTGGCGGCCATGCTGGCACTGAAGCGGCGCTTGCTGCTGCGCGTATGGGGCAAAAAACACTGTTGCTTTCGCACAATATCGAAACGCTGGGACAAATGTCGTGCAATCCGTCCATTGGCGGCATAGGCAAGGGGCACTTGGTTAAGGAAGTAGATGCGCTGGGCGGCGTCATGGCCGCTGCCACCGACGAGGCTGGCATCCAGTTTCGAATACTCAATTCCAGCAAGGGGCCGGCAGTGCGTGCGACCCGTGCTCAAGTTGACCGAACACTCTATCGTCAGGCAATTCGCTATCGTTTGGAAAACCAGCCCAATCTTTGGTTGTTCCAGCAAGCGGTAGATGATCTTACGCTTGAAGGTGATCGGGTCACAGGAGTCGTCACTCAACTGGGAATAAGGTTTTCCGCTTGCGCGGTTGTACTGACTGCCGGTACATTTCTTGGTGGTTTGGCACATATCGGAACAAGTAATTTCCAAGCGGGGAGGGCCGGCGATCCGCCGTCTATCAGTCTTGCGCTTCGTTTGCGTGAAATGAAGCTTCCAGTAGGGCGGCTGAAAACTGGTACACCACCGCGCATTGATGGACGCAGTATAGATTATTCGGGAATGATGGAACAAGCTGGTGATAACCCTGTGCCAGTATTTTCGTTCCTAGGCAGTGTTTTCCAGCACCCGTACCAACTGTCCTGCTGGATTACCCACACCAACAACAAGACTCACGACATTATTCGTGCAGGTTTGGATCGGTCGCCATTGTTCGCCGGCACAATCGAAGGTGTCGGACCACGTTATTGTCCTTCCATCGAAGATAAGGTGGTACGGTTTTCCGCCAAAGAATCACACCAGATTTTTCTTGAACCGGAAGGACTCAATACTCACGAGGTGTACCCCAACGGAATATCGACCAGTTTACCATTCGATATGCAGGTTGACTTGGTGCGCTCGATCAAAGGGCTGGAAAATGCGCATATTATACGACCTGGCTACGCCATCGAATACGATTATTTTGATCCGCGTGGACTCAAGAGCTCTCTTGAAACAAAAACAATAGAGGGATTGTTCTTTGCCGGACAAATCAATGGTACTACCGGGTATGAAGAGGCTGCAGCACAGGGGTTATTGGCCGGCATCAATGCGGGCCTCAGAACACGAGGTCTCAACGCTTGGTGTCCGCGTCGTGATGAAGCTTATCTGGGTGTTCTGGTGGATGATCTCATCACTCGTGGTGTCACTGAACCTTACCGTATGTTCACCAGTCGTGCCGAATATCGTCTACAGTTACGCGAAGATAATGCTGATTTGCGTCTGACAGAAATTGGATACAGGTTGGGTGTAGTGGATGATACGCGCTGGGCGGCATTCGACACCAAACGCGCAGCCATTGCCCGTGAACAGGAAAGATTGAAAGCTGTCTGGTTCAGTCCGAAAATGAATTCGAATGCTTTGTTCGAAGCGGATGTTCTACGGGTGCTAGGTAAACCTATCGAGCGTGAATATTCTTTATATGAGCTACTGCGCCGTCCAGATGTGACTTATGCTGGTTTAATGACGCTGCAGGGGGGGGGTGAGAGTATTACCGATACCCGGGTTTCAGAACAAGTCGAAATTCAAGCGAAGTATCATGGCTACATTGAGCGCCAGAAAGTTGAGGTGGCGCGTCATATGCACTACGAAGAGACATGCTTACCGCAAGATCTGGATTATCGGTCCGTATGTGGTCTTTCCACCGAGGTGCAGCAAAAACTGAATCAGCACAAACCTGAGACAGTGGGGCAGGCGGCGCGTATTTCAGGCGTGACACCGGCGGCGGTTTCATTGTTACTGGTGCACATTAAGCGCGGTTTTCCCGGTCTAGAAAAAAAGAAAAAAGCATGACTTTGGCAGAATCGCTGGCTGATGGAATTGCTGCCTTAGGGTTTACACTTCCGCAAGCAACCCAAGATCACCTACTGCAATATCTTGAGCTAATCAGAAAGTGGAATCGGGTGCACAATTTGACTGCGGTGTGCGAACCGGAAAGAATGTTGCCCCGACATTTGCTTGATAGCTTGGCTGTTCTGCCGCACATTACTGGATCGCGCATTGTTGATGTTGGCAGTGGTGCGGGTTTGCCAGGAATTCCTCTGGCTTTGGCGCGGCCGGATTGGCATGTAATATTACTTGAGAGCAATCACAAAAAGGCCATATTTTTGCAGCAGGTACGCATCGAATTACAGCTTGAAAATATAGAGGTGGTGGCCGAACGAGTAGAAAATTTCCATCCAGCAGCTAAATTTGATACGGTGATCTCGCGAGCTTTTTCTGACCTGGCAGACTTTGTCAAGCTGGCTGGGCATCTATGTCTAAAGGATGGTAACAGTGGCAGGCTAATGGCGATGAAAGGAGTCTATCCCTACGAGGAGTTAGTGCAAATACCATTACTATTCATGGTCGAAAAAACATTGTCTATTGTGGTGCCCAGCCTTGAAGCAGAGCGGCATCTGGTTATACTTAGGCGAGCGTAATGGATGTGATGTCTTTTTGTGTTTTAATCGGTTGGTACCCGGTTGTGCCAGTTTGGGGGCAAGCGTAGTGGCGAAAATTCTGGCAATAACCAATCAAAAGGGTGGGGTGGGGAAAACGACCACCAGCGTTAATCTGGCCGCGAGCTTAGCCGCGGCCAAGCGGCGTGTGTTGCTGGTCGATCTGGACCCGCAGGGCAATGCGACCATGGGTAGCGGTGTGGACAAGAGTACTCTGCCATATACGGTTTACCATATATTGCTTGGCAATCAGAGCATTATAGATGTACGCGCGATTTCCTCCCCTGGCAAGTATGACTTGATTCCCGCTAACCGTGATCTGGCTGGCGCCGAAGTGGAGATGGTGGATTTGCCGCAGCGTGAAACACGCCTGAAAGCAGCTTTGCAAGAAGTGGAAAGTGAATACGACTTCATCCTTATTGATTGTCCGCCGGCACTCAATCTGCTTACACTCAACGGCCTCTGTGCGGCGCATGCGGTAATGATCCCGATGCAATGTGAATATTATGCACTGGAGGGGCTGAGTGATCTGGTCAATACCATCAAGAAAGTACGTGCCAATTTTAATCCGATACTGGAAATCGAGGGCCTGTTGCGCACCATGTTTGATCCGCGCAGCATACTAGCGCAACAGGTATCACAACAATTACAGCAGCATTTTGGTGAAAAGGTCTACCGCACCGTGATTCCGCGTAACGTGCGATTGGCTGAGGCTCCCAGCTTTGGTGTGCCCGCGCTGTATCACGACAAGCTATCAAAAGGTACGCAGGCCTACTTGTCATTGGCAGGAGAAATACTTGAAAAATATCCGGTTAGCAGGGCACAGGCTTGACAGGATACGGAGACAGAGGATTAAAAAATGGCGAAATTGAAAGGATTGGGAAGAGGATTGGATGCACTGTTGTCGGGTAATAATGACAATAGTACGGCAGGGGAATCGCTGCAGAATCTAAAAACGGCATCGTTGCAGTCAGGCAAATATCAGCCACGTACCCGTATGGATAAAGAATCTTTGGCGGAGCTTGCCGATTCCATTAAGGCACAGGGGGTAATGCAGCCAGTATTGGTGCGCTTGGTTTCCGCCGGGCGCTATGAAATTATAGCTGGTGAGCGGCGCTGGCGAGCTGCACAAATGGCGGGACTTGAGGAGATTCCTGCGCTGATCCGTGATGTAGCGGATGAAGCGGCGTTGGCCATGTCGCTGATTGAAAACATTCAACGTGAGAACCTAAACCCATTGGAAGAGGCGCTGGGTATTCAGCGACTCATCAATGAATTTGGTATGACTCACCAGGTGGCCAGCCAAGTGCTGGGTAATTCTCGTAGCGCTGTTTCTAATCTACTGAGATTGCTCAATTTATCTGCACCGGTACAAGAATTGATGATGCAGGGTAAGATCGATATGGGGCATGGTCGCGCTCTGCTTACGTTGTCTGCAGCAAAGCAAGTCGAAGTCGCCTATCAGGTGGTACACAAACAACTTTCGGTACGTGAGACCGAAAAGCTGGTGTGTCGAATCGAGCATTCCGAATCGAAGCAACCACCTAAGTATGATCGCGATTTGCTACGCCTACAGGAAAGTATTTCAGCGAAGCTCGGTGCACAAGTAACTATTAAGCCAGGAAAAAAAGGTGCGGGTAGTGTAGTGATTCGCTATAGCAGCCTAGAGCAATTAGATGGGATACTGGAAAAATTATAAAGCAACCAGGCGGTACTTTTTGTGCCACCTGGTTGTTGCCAAATGACCGTTTACACAAAATCCAGGATGCCCCCCGTTTCTCTCTCCCGAGCCTTGATGCAATCCTTGGCGGCTGCGCTGCTTGAAACAGAATGATTCGTTACCGATCCCGACGATGCGGCAATAGCGCGCCAATCGACCCAGCAATGCTGCAGTCAGCTTGGCATCACCGAATACGCTATTCTACTCGGAGAACAATCCACTATAGACTTCCTATTCCAGATCAATATGTTATATGCCCCACGGGGCAAAATCACCGGGCGCCGCCGAACTCGACGATAAAAAAGGACAGCATACAGCGGTAGATAAATTTGTAAAAAGCCTTAAAAGTAGCGGTGTTGATGGAGAGATTTAAGAACAAGTATATTCGCATTCGCAATGGCGGCACTATTGCTGGCATAGCTCATATTTCGACAAATTGCTTGACGAGAAGCGGTTTTATCGGATAGGCTTGCCGATGTAGTGGGTATGAGTCTATTTGTAACATATCCATAACTATAAGTATTAAGGACGGCGGG